>CAYJXH010000105.1:0-5658 GCA_964373975.1 uncultured Nitrospirota bacterium
TTAACTTTGTTGCTATGGCTTGGAGGTTTGCCATTCCCATCAGGAATACCAGCGTATCGCATGATGTGGAAAGTTTTCCCCAATCAAAATGCTGTACGGTCTTGGTAGGGTCTTCGTGTCCTGTGATGAAGGCAACGGAAGAGGCCCGGTCGCGGTGTGTCAGGGGAATACCCGCGTAAGTGGGCACGCCGATAGCAGAGGTCACGCCGGGCACCACTTCAAAAGGAATATGCGCCGCCGCCAATGCCTCCGCCTCTTCTCCGCCGCGCCCAAAGATAAAAGGATCGCCCCCCTTTAACCGCACGACCATTTTCCCAGCTTTTGCTTTGTCTATTATTTGTTGGTTGATCTGATCCTGATGCAGTTCGCTTCGCGCCCCGCCTTTTTTCCCGACGTAAATTCGCTCGGCGGAATCTTTCGCAAACGCAAGCAAGAGGGGATTGGCCAGATAGTCATAGATGATTGTATCGGCCTCGGCAAGCAATTCCTTTCCGCGCAGGGTAATTAGTTTCGGGTCCCCCGGCCCCGCACCCACAAGATAGACTTTTTTTTGAATCACGCTCGTCATTTCTTTTCGTTGGACCTTTCTTTTGGCCCATGTAGGGGCACCCCTCGTGGGTGCCCAATTTCTGGGCAGACACAAGGTCTGCCCCTACACCATCAGATTATTAACGACTCCCTTTACCCAGTAACGCAACCATTGCAGGATGAATCTTTCCGTTGGTCGCTAAAATTTCTGGCTTATCAATTGAAAAAGTGTCTCCCGAAAAATCAGTAACAGTCCCCCCAGCTTCTGTTAAAATGAGAAAACCAGCGGCGGTGTCCCAAGGTTTTAAGCCCAATTCCCAGAATCCATCAAAACGGCCACAGGCAACATAGCACATATCCAAGGCGGCCGACCCCATTCTGCGAACCCCTTGCGCCCGCTTAACGAAATGAGAAAAATGATTGAGATTATTGTTTACATCCGTTTTGACACTGTAAGCAAAGCCTGTAACCAGCAGAGACTCCTTTAAGTTCGGAATCGGAGAAACGCCAATCGGACGATTATTTAGTGTTGCTCCCTTCCCTTTTTCCGCAACAAAAATCTCTTGTCGAACTGGATCATAAATCACCCCCAATATCATTGATCCTTCAAACGCCACCCCAATCGAGACACAAAAATACGGGAAGCGATGTGCGTAGTTGGTCGTGCCGTCTAGCGGATCAATAATCCATCTATAGGGAGAGGTGCTTTCATAATTATGACCCTCTTCTGCCAGTATTTGATGATCCCGAAAATGCTTTCGAATCTCCGCGACGATTGTTTGTTCGGAGAAGGTGTCAATTTGAGTCACCAAGTTCAAATCTCCTTTGTAGGAGATGGTCAGTCCGCGTGTCATCCCCTCTTTTAAAATGCGTCCCGCTTTTTTTGCCGATGAAAACGCTACTTTTTTAATAAGGCAGATATCGTCCATAGTGTGTCGTGTAATATAGCATGTTTCCGCACCTAAAAAAAATGAATTGACCTTGCTTCCCACAATGTGAAACAATAAGAAAAATTTGGGGGTGCCGGCTGGCTGAGAGTTCTGCTTTTGTAGGACAACCCTTTGAACCTGATCTGGGTCATTCCAGTGTAGGGAGAAAAAGTGATACGGCCTACCCGCAACAGGTGGCCTTTTTTTTGGCCTTTTAGCATTTTCACGTTTTAGTATTTTAGATGGGGGGAAATTGCAGATGGAGCCAACAAAATTACAGACCAAATTCGATCAAACTCTTTTGACCCTTAAACCGTTACCCGCATCAACAAAGGGTTATATTGAAGGGAGTTCCCCTTCTATCAAAGTAGCGGTGCGGGAGATTGCCCTTTCCCCTACGCACCACGCAAAAACCGGAAGGTTAGAAGAGAACCCGCCATTAGAAGTCTACGACACCTCTGGCCCCTATACCGATCCGAGCATTACAATTGATATTAAAGCGGGTCTTGCGCCCATCCGATTCAATTGGATTTCAGATCGGCGCGATGTGGAAAAACTTTTAGACATCTCATCGGAATATGGACGCAGGCAGGCCGCCAATCCCGAACTTGCGGATATTCGATTCCCCAATAGGCGTGCGCCGCTTAGGGCAAAGTCTGGTATGAATGTCAGCCAAATGCACTATGCCAGAAAGGGGATTATTACGCCGGAAATGGAATATATCGCCATTCGTGAAAATCAGGCGATTCACTCCTCTGCAGGAAATAAAACAATTGCAATGCAACATAAGGGGCAGTCATTTGGGGCATCCATTCCTTCTATGATCACGCCGGAATTTGTGCGGGACGAAGTGGCGCGGGGCCGAGCCATTATCCCGGCCAATATCAATCACCCTGAATCAGAACCCATGATTATTGGCCGAAATTTCTTAGTCAAAATTAATTCCAATATCGGAAATTCCGCCGTCACCTCCTCTATTCCCGAAGAGGTGGAAAAGATGATCTGGTCTATTCGATGGGGCGCGGATACCGTGATGGATCTTTCAACAGGGAAAAATATCCATGAAACGCGGGAGTGGATATTACGCAATTCTCCCGTGCCGATTGGGACGGTGCCTATTTATCAAGCGTTGGAAAAAACAGGCGGCATTGTGGAAGACCTTACTTGGGAACTTTATCGCGACACCCTCATTGAGCAAGCCGAGCAGGGGGTTGATTATTTTACGATTCACGCGGGGGTTCTGCTTCGTTATGTGCCGATGACGGCGAAACGCGTTGCGGGCATTGTCTCGCGCGGCGGAGCGATTTTGGCCAAGTGGTGTCTAGCGCATCACAAAGAGAATTTTCTCTATACCCATTTTGAGGATATTTGCGAGATTATGAAGGCGTATGACGTCTCGTTTAGTTTGGGCGATGGCCTGCGGCCGGGCGCGATTGCCGACGCCAATGATGAAGCCCAATTTGGTGAACTAACGACATTAGGCGAGCTTACGAAAATTGCATGGCGGCACGATGTTCAAACAATGATTGAAGGCCCCGGCCATGTTCCGATGCACATGATTAAAGTCAATATGGAAAAACAGTTAGAAGACTGCATGGAGGCCCCGTTTTACACATTAGGGCCTCTAACCACCGACATCGCGCCCGGCTATGACCATATTACATCGGGCATTGGCGCGGCGATGATTGGCTGGTTTGGCTGTGCCATGCTTTGCTATGTCACCCCCAAAGAACATCTAGGACTACCCAATAGAGATGATGTTAAGACAGGGGTCATCACATATAAAATCGCGGCGCACGCGGCCGATTTAGCCAAGGGGCATCCCGGCGCGCAAGTGCGTGACAACGCCCTGTCCAAGGCCCGGTTTGAATTTCGGTGGGAAGACCAATTTAATTTATCGCTAGACCCCGAAACAGCAAAGTCATTTCACGACGAGACCTTGCCGGCAGAAGGGGCCAAGGTCGCTCATTTTTGCTCCATGTGCGGGCCAAAATTTTGCTCCATGAAAATTACCGAAGAGGTGCGCGAATACGCGGAGAAAAACGCACTAGATGAGCAATCGGCGCTGGAACTGGGCCTCATGGAAAAGTCAGAAGAGTTTATCAAAACGGGGGCAATGCTGTATCAATAGGATACGAATTTTAAGAGGAGAAAATCATGCCATCCACAGCAACAAAGCCGTCCCACGACTATACCCCAGAGGAGTATCTTATTCTGGAACGGAAAGCAAACTACAGAAGCGAGTATGTGAATGGCCAGATTATCGCAATGTCTGGCGCGAGCCGCGCACATAACCTGATTGCAAGTAACTTCTGTCGGGAGGTGAGCCAGCAACTGCGTGGCCGACCGTGCGAGGCGTATATCAGCGATATGCGTGTCAAGGTTAGCAACACGGGTCTCTACACCTATCCAGATGTCGTGGTGGCTTGTGGCGATATCCGTTTTGAAGACACTGACAACGATACACTGTTGAATCCGACTGTCATTGTGGAAGTCCTCTCGGACTCGACCGAGGCCTACAATCGTGGCGAAAAATTTGCCCACTATCGGCGGGTAGAGTCACTGCAAGAATATCTCCTCGTCGCCCAAGACTGTGTTCGGATAGAGCATTATGTGCGACAAGGCACCCAGTGGGTGCTCTCGGAGACCAACAACCTTGATGAATCGGTACATTGTGCCACGATTGACTGTACCGTGCTATTGCAAAACATCTATGATAAGGTTTTGTTTGTTAGGAGTAAGGAATGACCATGGACAAAAGAGAAATACAGCCGTTACGCGAGGCCGACATTACCCGAACCATTGCGCGAGAATATTTTGAAGCGTTCGATCAGATGATTGAGTCGGATGTCCTCATTGTGGGGGCAGGCCCTGCGGGGTTAGTTTGCGGGAAGGAGCTTGCCGCGTCTGGCTTGAATGTTGTTCTTGTGGAACAGCTCAATCACTTGGGAGGCGGTTTTTGGAACGGGGGATATCTGATGAATAAGGCGGCGATAGCGCATCCTGCCCAAGAGGTTTTGCTGAAGATTGGCGTTCCGTGCAAAAAAATCTCTAAGGAGATGTATATTGTTGACCCCCCCCATGCCATCTCCAAGCTGATTGGATCGGCTTACGACGCGGGAATTAAGGTTCTGAATAATACACAAGTGGTTGATCTGGTTATTCGCGGCGAGAATAATAATTTGGAAGGACTGGTGGTGAACTACCATCCTTTGGAAATTATGGGGCATGACGCGGCACATATAGACCCCATTGCGCTTATCTCTAAAGTGGTGGTTGATGCCACCGGCCATGATGCGATAACCGTTGCGCTTCTTGCCAAACGGGGCCTGCATAAACCGGTGCCGGGAAACGGCGCGATGTGGGTGACGCGTTCCGAAGAAACCGTTATGGAGAAGACGGGCGAGGTCTATCCGAATCTATTTGTTGTGGGGCTTTCGGTTGCGGCCGTTTTTGGCACCCCCCGAATGGGTCCGGCCTTTGGCGCAATGTTGCTGTCGGGAATAAAAGGGGCGGCACTGATTAAAAAGAGGCTCCAGGTTTAATATGATTGATTTTGTACTCACTGCGGAAGAAGTTCGGGTACTAGGGTGTTTGATCGAGAAAGAGACGACCACTCCCGCCTATTATCCTCTTTCGCTCAATGCCTTGGTCAATGCCTGCAATCAAACCTCCAGCCGCGATCCGATTGTCTCTTACGATGAGGGGATTGTCACATTAGCATTAGAAAAGCTCAAAGAAAAAAGTCTGGTGGATCAAGACAATCTCTCTCGTGTGCCAAAATTTTCAGAGCTTTTTCTGAAAAGAACTCTTTTGATGCCTCCCGAAGCCGCTGTTGTTTGTGTGCTGATGTTAAGAGGGTTTCAGACGATTGGAGAGCTTCGCACGCGGACAGAACGGCTCTATTCTTTTCCAAGCAGTGATGATGCAATAAAGACCCTTCAGACATTAGAGGAATGGGGTTATGTCACGCTCTTGCCGCGTTCCTCCGGGAAGAAGGAACCCCGTTACGCCCATCTTCTTTCCGGCCCCATCTCGCCTGATGCAATAGAGGACGATGGAAAATCGCCCCAAGTCACGCTGACCAGCCATTTTGTAGACAACGAAGCATTTCTAAAACTGCAAGACTTGGTGAATACATTAAGGCAGGAGTTGGAAGAAGTGAAAACAGCGTTCTCTGACTTCAAAAAGCAGTTCTGAT
>CAYJXH010000106.1:0-5548 GCA_964373975.1 uncultured Nitrospirota bacterium
ACCGATTTCCCCGCCCGTCGAGGACCAAGAACCACTTTGATTAAACGCGAATCCAACCATTTTTTAGCAAAGGGCTCTTTTGTTCGATGGATATAGGAAAGCGTTATAAGCTCCTCTTTTTGTTGTTTTTGGCTTAATACAATGTTTTTTAATCTGTTTTTCATATTGTTTCACTTCTACTGGACAAAATTTGTTGTTTTTGTCCAGTAGAAGTAGTTTATTGTACAAAAGAGAGAAAGTCAACTTGCGATGTAATTTCAATGATCCAATACTTTCTGTATGTTGGAGGCTCGATATTGGGTTTACGATTTCATTATGGTATTGTAAGGGCGCAATTCATTGCGCCCTTACAAAGGAAAAAATGCAGGAATATAAACTCTTCATCGGCGGAAAATGGAAGACCTCGGCAGAAAAACTACAGGTGATAAACCCCTATAACGACCAGCCGATTGGCTATACCTACATCGCCGCAGAAGAAGAGGTTGAAGAGGCCATTTCATCAGCAACAGAAGCGTTTAAAGCAATGCGCATTCTACCCGCTTACAAACGCGCCGAAGCGCTCCTCCATATCGCAAACGGTTTAAAAGAGCAACGGGAAGAAATTGCGACCATGATTACGTTAGAGTCGGCGAAGCCAATTTTAGATGCCCGCGTCGAAGTGGATCGGGCAGTCAATACATTTCAGATTGCGTCCGAGGAGGCCAAACGCATTGGCGGTGCGTGCATTCCACTAGATTTAATGCCCGGCTCGGAAGGCCGATGGGGGTTCACGCGCCGTGTTCCGATTGGGCCTATTCTTGGAATCTCACCCTTTAATTTTCCGTTAAATTTGGTGGCGCATAAAGTTGCCCCCGCCATTGCCGCAGGCAATACCATGATCTTAAAGCCAGCCCCCAAGACACCTTTAACAGCCCTTCTGCTTGCAAAGATCATCGCGGACGCAGGACTTCCCGCAGGCGCAGTTCAAATCTTTCCAGCCAGTAATCTTCTCGCCGAGAAGATGGTTGTTGATGAAAGAATAAAGATGCTGACGTTCACTGGGTCGGCCTCCGTTGGCTGGTCTCTTAAAGCAAAGCTCAATAAAAAAAAGGTGCTTTTGGAGTTAGGCGGAAATGCCGGGGTGATTATTCATTCCGATGCCGACCTTGATTACGCCGCGCGCCGATGCGTAGCGGGTTCTTTCTCTTACGCGGGACAGGTCTGTATCTCCGTGCAAAGAATTTATGTTCAGGCAGATTGCTATCAACATTTTTTAGACTGCTTCCTCCCCCAAGTGGAATCGCTTGTTGTCGGGGATCCCATGGATGAAAAAACAAAGTTGTGCCCCATGATCAATCTTACCGCCGCAAAACGCGTGGAAGAATGGATTGCGGAGGCCGTTGCATCTGGCGCAAAAATATTGACTGGAGGAAAACGAGAGGGGAGTGCGATTTCACCAACCGTTTTGGCAAACACAACGCCAATGATGAAGGTCAATTGCGAAGAGATTTTTGGCCCGGTCGTCACGGTCAGCCAATATCAACATCTTGATGAGGCGATTGCCGCCGTGAATCAATCCCCTTATGGATTGCAGGCGGGGATATTCACGAGAGATATGCGAGCCATCTTTCAGGCATTTGATCAGACGGAAGTTGGGGGGCTGATGGTGAATGATGTCCCCACTTATCGGATTGACCACATGCCGTATGGCGGCATGAAGGAATCTGGTGTTGGCCGCGAAGGCATTGTCTATGCTATTGATGAAATGACCGAATTGAAATTTCTTGCTTTAAATTTAAAATGACCCTAAAACGACGCTCTAAAATTGTATGCACACTTGGCCCGGCAACGGAATCCGAAGCCAGTATTGCCAGTCTCATTGCTGCGGGCGTTGATATGATTCGACTTAACTTTTCCCATGGCGGTCAAGAAGGACATGGAAAGGCGATTGAGCGCATTCGCCGTATCGCAAATCGCATGGGAAAAGCAGTGGCTATTTTACAAGACCTTCAAGGCTCAAAAATTCGGATTGGTTTATTGAAGGAACCGTGGTATCGGTTGAAAAAAGGAAGTGTCTTTACGTTGTTTGGAACGCAGGTTGTAGGCGATAGTGAAGGGGCTTCAACCAGTCATCCTCGTTTATACAAAAGAGTTGCTTCGAAAGACCTTATTTTATTAAATGACGGGCAGATTGTGCTTTGTGTTCGTAAGATTTCCGGAAAAAATATTGTCTGTCAGGTCATTGAAGGCGGAATCCTTGCGCCTTTAAAAGGGGTCAATGTGCCGGGGAAGAACTTGGGTGTTTCCGCGATGACCCAAAAGGATTGGAACGATTTGAAATTCGGGTTAGATCACGGCGTTGATTTTGTGGCGCTCTCAATGGTGAAAAGCGCGAAAGAGATACTGTCTGTTAAAAAGTTCATCAAGGAAGCGGGAAAGACAACGGTTGTCATTGCCAAGTTGGAGTTGGCGGTTGCCATTTCAAATTTAGATGAAATTATAAAAGCGGCAGACGGGGTCATGGTGGCCCGTGGTGATTTGGGGGTGGACTTGCCGCCGGAGCAAGTTCCGCTTTTGCAAAAAGAGATTATTCGCCGCGCCAATATTGCGCAAATTCCCGTTATTACCGCCACACAGATGTTAGAGTCTATGATTACGCAGGCACGCCCCACACGCGCGGAGGCGTCGGATGTGGCCAATGCTGTGTTAGACGGAACCGACGCCTTAATGTTATCAGGTGAAACGGCAACAGGGGCGTATCCGATTGAGGCCGTGAAAATGATGGATCGCATTATCGTTGCCGCAGAGCAACAGCCGCAAGTCACAGATACCAAGATTACCACGGGGCTTTCTGTTTCTGAAGCGGTGAGCAAGGCCGCATGTCTTTTGGCCAGAGAGATGAATGCGACGGTGATTGTCACCTCCACCCTCTCCGGAGCGGCCGCGCTTAGGCTTTCAAAATATCGGCCTCCCGTTCCGATCATTGCCTTTACGCCTTCCGCAGAAATGCAACGGCGGATGTCGCTTTATTGGGGCGTCTCGGCGCATTTTATTGCAAAGCAACGGATCGGTGAAGATATTTTTCAAGAGATGATACAGACATTGCAGTCAGAAAATTTGGCTAAAAAAGGGGATCTATTGGTGCTCGTGTCCCAATCTCCAAAAGCAGAAACAATCCCAACCAATTTAATTAAAGTCCATCAGATGGTCTAATTCTGCCTCATTCTGCTCTCTAGGAATTAGCGTTCGTTAAATAATAAGTATTGTTGTCTGCGGTGTATTGACTTTATTTTTTCTGTTCGTTAGGATAACCGACTTATATGGTGGGGAGTAGTGGGTTTTATGGAAAGTTATATTCCGATAGCGATTTTTATCCTGATTGCGTTTGGCTTTGGCACCGTTACGATTATCATGGGCTATCTGGTACGTCCCAAAAGGCCGTACGCGGAAAAACTCTTTCCTTATGAAAGCGGCGTAGATCCTATTGGCGATCCGCATCCACGCTTTCCCCTTAGGTACTATTTAATTGCGATGCTTTTTGTTATTTTTGATATTGAGGTGGTATTTCTCTATCCGTGGGCGGTTAGCTTTCTAACGCTGGGGCTTTCTGCTTTGGTTTCAATGATTGTGTTTATTGCTGTTTTGCTGGTAGGCTACTTTTATGCTTGGAAGAAAGGGGCATTGGAATGGGACTAATTGATCGTTCGTTTGAAACCAATATCGTGACCACATCACTAGATACCGTTGTGAATTGGGCGCGAAAATCAGCACTGTGGCCGATGACGTTTGGGTTGGCCTGTTGCGCCATTGAAATGATTGCGACTGTTTCTGCTCGATATGATCTAGACCGCTTTGGCGCGGGCGTCTTTCGGGCTTCCCCAAGGCAATCGGACTTAATGATTGTGGCGGGTACTGTTTGCCGGAAGATGGCCCCGGTTATTCGCAGAATTTACGATCAGATGCCGGAACCGCGTTATGTGATCTCCATGGGGTCGTGCGCGACTTCCGGGAATATCTATAATAGTTATAGCGTGGTGCAAGGCGTTGACCGTTTTGTGCCAGTTGATATCTATATTCCCGGCTGTCCTCCTCGCCCCGAAACCCTGATCGCCGGTATTTTGCGGCTTCAGGAAAAGATCATGAAAGAGAAAGTCTTTAGGGCTTAAGTCGTCGTGCAGAAATCCATCATTGAAAAAATTAAAACCGATTGGGGCGGTGTTGTCTCTGTGAAACAGGCTTTTGGCGAGCTTACTATTTCTGTGCCGCGCGAAGACATACAAAAAATTTTAAAATATCTTCATGATGACCCAGCCCTTAATTTTGATCATATTACCGATTTAACCTCGGTGGATTTTCCCAATGAACAACCCCGCTTCGAGGTGGTCTATCAGCTCTATTCTATTGAGAAAAATCATAGAATTCGTGTGAAGGCGCGGGTTCCAGAAGACGACTGTACGATTGATTCTGCAGTGCCTATCTGGCAAGGGGCTAATTTTTTGGAACGAGAGGTGTACGATATGATGGGGATTGTGTTTAATCATCATCCCGATTTAAGGCGTATCTTGATGACCGAAGATTATGATGAGGGGTATCCATTGAGAAAAGATTTCCCTGTAGAGGGCAGAGGATGGCGTGATTCATTCACATTTCTGGATGGGCAAAAGCAAGGCTAGCGAATGGCAGAACAAGATCAAGAAGTAACGGTCGGACTAGACCATTATGCGGATGACGTAGAAATCGCTCCCGATAAGCAACCTCGTCGGGTTGAGGATATGCTTTTGAATATGGGGCCGCAACATCCCGCAACACATGGGGTCTTACGGGTGGTCTTGGATTTGGAAGGAGAGACCATTGTTAAGGCAACGCCGCATCTTGGGTATCTTCACCGCGGGGTCGAAAAACTGGCGGAAGATGCCACCTATACGCAAATTATCCCACTCACAGATCGTCTCGATTATATCTGCGCAATGACGAATAACTATGCGTTTGTCCGTGCCGTCGAAAAACTATTGCAGGTCACCATTCCAGACCGCGCTGAATATATTCGCACCATTGTCTCCGAGATGCAAAGATTGTCCGGCCATCTTTTTTGGTTGGGAACACAGGCACTAGATATCGGCGCCATGACCGTATTTTTCTATACGTTCCGAGAACGTGAAGTTCTGCTCGATCTTTTTGAGGTGCTCTGCGGCGCGCGATTGACCGTCAGTTATTTTCGCGTGGGAGGGGTTGATCGTGATATGTCCGATGAGGTTATCTATCGGATGTATAAATTCTTGGAAACATTTTCAGAGAAGATTGACGAATACAATACCCTATTAGAGACCAATCGAATCTGGGTGGCGCGTACAAAAAATATTGCCGTTATCTCTGCGAAAGACGCTATTAATTTTGGCTTGACAGGCCCTGTTCTGCGTGCCTCTGGTGTGAATTACGATGTGCGAAAAACAGATCCTTATGGGGTTTACGATAAAGTGACATGGGAAGTTCCGTTGGGTAAGAACGGGGATACGTATGATCGTTACTGGATTCGGATTGAAGAAATGCGTCAGAGCGCGAAGATTATCAA
>CAYJXH010000107.1:0-5532 GCA_964373975.1 uncultured Nitrospirota bacterium
ATGCAGGGAAGTGACGCAAGGTCGTTTCTACAAGAACAAGGGGTGCCTTTTTGGCTTGTATAAGTATTTGAATAGGGGAAGCCGCATCTGCTATTCTGCGTGCGTGAAGAATTTCATCAATAAAATTGGCCTCGCGGGGGCAATGTGCCTTGCGAGGGTACCCCCATTGGGCCGATTTTTATTGGCGGTTATTGTTCTTTTTGTCATCACCTTTTCTATGTTTCGACTGGCCTTTTGGATGGCCTTTAAAAATCCGGCGGACACCCTCCCCATTTCCCTTCTGCTTCAGTCCCTTTATCTGGGATTCAAATTTGATATAAGACTCACGCTGGTAATGCTGATTCCTGTGATGGCCTTCTCATGGATTCGCCCCATTCATTTGTTTCATTCCCGTTTTGGGAGATCATTCTGGAACGGCTATATTACCGTCATGGCAGCACTTATTTTTTTAGTCTACCTTTTTGATTTTGGCCATTTTGCTTATTTGCACACGCACCTCGATGCAACTGCGGTGGCTCTTCTTGAAGATACCGCAATATCCCTTGAGATGTTATGGGAGACCTATCCCATTCTGCGTGTCATTTTTGCGCTGATTGCAACAACCGCACTCTATAGCTATACCACGTTCAGACTCATACGAAGGTATGCCGAACTTGCTCCCGTCGCGTTGGGTAAAAGGCAAAAAATGGTTACGATTTCAGTGACCCTATTTCTTGTTCTGATGGGACTTTATGGGAAGCTGTCGTATTATCCCCTGCGATGGAGCGATGCCTTCTATAGTACAAATAGTTTGGCATCGGCGATTGCCATCAATCCGGTGCATTATCTGATTGACACCTTTCGGGCTGGCAACAAAAAACCGTACGATGAAAAAATCGTTCAAGAACATTACGATGAAATGGCCTCATTCTTGGGCGTCGCGGTGTCTGCGAGAAAACCGTTTAACTACACGCGCGTTGTTTCCCCTACAAAAGCAATCGGTACTTCCCCCAACATTGTTCTGGTGCAATTAGAATCGTTCTCTTATCAAAAGACGGGCCTGTATGGAGGTTCCCCGAATGCCACGCCTTATTTTAATGATTTGACTAAAAAGGGGCTTTTCTTCAATAACTATTTCGCCCCGCATTGGGGAACCGCACGAGCGGTTTTTACCTCTGTAACCGGGATTCCAGATGTGGAGACGCACAACACCTCTACACGCAATCCCGTGATTATCTGTCAGCATACGATTGTCAATTCGTTTGCGGGTTACGACAAGTATTATTTTCTGGGGGGCAGTGCCAGTTGGGGAAATATCCGGGGACTCCTTTCCAATAATATACACAATCTCGTGATCTATGAAGAGGGGAGCTATGAATCGCAGGGGTCGTCAGGCCCGCCGCGTGTGGATGTCTGGGGCATTTCTGATCTTGCCCTTTTTGAGCAGGCCAATCGCGTCTTAAAACAGAAACAGGACAAACCCTTTTTCGCGATTATTCAGACTGCGGGTAATCATCGTCCTTACACCATTCCAAAAGACAATCGCGGTTTTCAGATGCTGTCCCCCGATGTTGCGACGCTCGAAAAAATTGGATTTGAATCTGCCGAGGAGTTTAACGCATTTCGTTTTTTGGATCATAGTATCGGTCTTTTTATGGAGATGGCCAAAAAGGAGACCTATTTTGATAATACCATTTTCGTCTTTTTTGGCGATCATGGTACGATGGCAGGAAGGGGAGACCTGACACCGAGATGGGAGCCCGACCTTAACCTGACCGGATTTCATGTGCCGTTTCTGATCTACGCGCCCAAACTGATTTCAGAGGGAAAGGTTTATTCAAAGGTTGGCAGTCATCCCGATATTCTGCCGACCCTTGCGGGCTTGACCAACAACCCATATAAAAATACAAGTATGGGGAGAGATCTTTTAGATACACAATTTGACACGCAACGCGCGGCCTTTACGATTACGCACGGAACCGTATCGGAGATCGGTCTCTTGGAGGATAACTATTACTTTTTAATGAATGACGACGGCACGCACAAGCGTTTGAATCGCCGTGATTCAGAAAGCCCACGAGAGGACATTCTACTGCAATTTCCGCAACAAGCCGACAAGATGGAGCATCTGTTGCGGGGCATTCACGAGACATCCAAATATATGCTGTATCATAACGATGACTGCAAATAGCAAAGGGGACATTATCACTTTGGCGCTACATTGGGCGCTACACGATTTGACAATCTGATTTAAATCAGGTATTATTGTAGGGTATAGGTGCGGGGATACTCTTTTAATTTTTCATATAACAGCATATAGGAGGTAAGAACATGCCAAAGAAGGGCCATTCTTATACTATTTTTATTCTCCCTGATCCAACATCAAAACCATATAGTTTTTCTATTCGGAAGAAAACATGCCATTACCTGCTTGGTTTTCTATCCATTTCTATATTAGTGCTTTCGGGCTTTTTCGCCCAATCCCTTTCCTTGTTGGGACATTTAGCCGAATTGAATCTGCTCCGAAATGAGACGAAGGGACATCGGGTTCAAATTCAGTCCGTTCTTCAGACCGTAGATGGTTTAAAGAAAGATATGGCACGTTTAGGAGAGCTAGATCAGAAATTAAGAATTATGACCGATCTTGCCCCTCGAAAAGGAGGGGGTGTAAACCTTCTAGCGCAGGGAGGAGAGGAAGAAGTATTGCCGGCAGAAGAGGGTCTTTTGCTCGGACAAGAAGCGAGACCGCTTCGGGAGAATGGAATTCCGCATATCACTGCTTCCATAGAAAAAGAGGTGGGGTTTCTAAGAAGTCAGGCCCATGAAGAAGAAAAGAGTTTTCAAGAATTGATCACAACCATTTCAGATATGAAATCGCGTTGGGCGGCAACGCCATCCATTTGGCCCATTGAAGAAGGCTGGGTGACTTCTGGTTTTGGGAAAAGAATCTCCCCATTTACAGGAGACATTATGATGCATAACGGGTTAGACATCGCAGGGCCGCGGGGGACGAAGGTTTTGTCTCCTGCAGTCGGTATTGTCACTCGGGTTGAGACAGAGCATGACCTAGGGCGCATGATTGAAATTGACCACGGCTATGGGAAGGTTACATGGTACGGACACTTGGAAAAGCAGATCGTTAAGAGAGGTCAGAAGGTTCAACGAGATGAGGTTATCGGGTTTGTGGGTACCACGGGCCGTTCCACTGGCCCCCATCTCCATTATGAAGTCCACGTCAACAAGACACCTGTGAACCCTACAAAATATATTTTGAATTAACGAGGCACCGGCCTCAACAGCCGTCCGGCCTCGTTTTGCCGGCGCATTAAACCCGACCTGCTATGCAAGTCGGGTTTTTTTGTGGTAAAAGATTAACGTACAATAAGGAGCCCCGTGAGAATAACTTGTGCAAAAGTGAGGGGGTCGAGTCGCCTGATTGGCTAGGCGTAAGGAGTGCGCTT
The DNA here is from genome assembly GCA_964373975.1 of uncultured Nitrospirota bacterium. Lineage (GTDB taxonomy): Bacteria > Nitrospirota > Nitrospiria > SBBL01 > SBBA01 > JACPZM01. The sequence continues at coordinate 3,441 of CAYJXH010000107.1, forward strand.
ACCCTTTGGTAAGTAAGCGACGAACAACAACGCCAATCGGGATGAATCGGCCACCGAATTGCGCAAGTTATTTTCACGTGGCTCCTAAGTAGAGAGGGATAGAAATTCGTGTTTAATTTTTTTAAAAAATTGATTGGAAGTCGAAACGACCGAGAAGTAAAACGACTTTGGCCTATTGTCATCAAGGTCAATGAATGGGAAGAGGTTATTTCAAAACTTTCAGATTCAGCATTGCGGGAGAAAACAGCCGAATTTAAAAATCGCATAGCATCAGGGAACCCAGAGGATGAGGAAATCGCCAATCGCCTTTGGGAGGCACTTCCAGAGGTTTTTGCGGTGGCACGAGAGGCCGCGAAGCGGGTTGTTGCAATGCGTCCCTTTGATGTTCAGGTTTTAGGCGGGATCGCACTTCATTTAGGAAAGATTTCAGAAATGAGAACCGGCGAAGGAAAAACGCTGGTGGGCACATTGCCCGCGTACCTCAATGCCCTTGCCGGCCGCGGCGTTCATGTCATTACCGTCAACGATTATCTGGCGAAACGCGATGCCCAATGGATGGGAGAGATTTACCGATTTTTAGGTCTTTCCGTTGGCATTATTCAGCATGACTCCACCGATCACGAAAGGCGAGCGGCTTACCATTCCGATATTACATACGGAACCAATAACGAGTTCGGATTTGATTATCTGCGTGATAATATGAAATTTAGTCTCGCGCATTTTGTGCAACGTCCGCTTTATTATGCCATTGTAGATGAGGTGGATTCGATTCTCATTGACGAGGCGCGTACGCCACTCATTATTTCCGGCCCCTCGGAAGAATCCACCGATTTGTATTTCCGAATTAACCAAATCATTCCTCATTTGAAAAAGGAAAAGGACTTTACGATTGAGGAGAAAACAAAAACTGCGGCGTTTACGGAAGAAGGAAATTCCCATCTCGAAAAATTACTGGGGGTAGAGAATCTTTACGATATGGCCAATATGGAAATGGTGCATCACGCCCTTCAAGGTCTAAAGGCGCACACGCTTTATCGGCGAGACGTGGAGTATATGGTCAAAGATGGCGAGGTTATTATTGTAGACGAGTTTACGGGGAGGCTCATGCCGGGCAGACGCTGGAGCGACGGATTACATCAGGCCGTCGAGGCCAAAGAAGGGGTGAAGATCGCCAACGAAAATCAGACGCTCGCCTCCGTTACCTTTCAGAACTACTTTAGGATGTATAAAAAACTTTCGGGAATGACCGGAACGGCCGATACCGAAGCGGCGGAGTTTAATAAAATTTATAACTTGGAAGTGCTGGTGATTCCACCCAACCGATTGATGATAAGACAGGACGATTCTGACCTTATTTATCGCACCGAGAAGGAAAAATTTAATGCGATTGTCGAAGAGCTAAAAGAACTTGCAGATAGCGGGCATCCTGTCTTGGTGGGGACAATCTCGATCGAGAAGTCAGAGCATCTCTCATCTCTGTTAAAGCGGCGCGGCGTAAAACATTCCGTCTTAAACGCAAAATACCATGAGAAAGAAGCAGAGATTATCGCGCAGGCAGGCCGTTTTGGCGCAGTGACTATTGCTACGAATATGGCGGGTCGCGGCACCGATATTTTGCTCGGCGGCAATGCCGAATTTCTTTTTAAACATTACAAAGAACAACACCCAGACGCAGAACCAGAAGCGCTTGCCGCGGCGGAGACAAAGGTAAAAACGGAACGGGAACAAGAGAAGGCGAGGGTGATTGCGTTGGGAGGGCTTCGTATTATTGGAACGGAGCGACACGAATCGCGGCGTGTTGATAATCAGCTTCGGGGCCGTTCCGGACGGCAGGGAGATCCGGGATCGTCCCGATTTTATCTTTCGTTGGAAGACGATCTTTTGCGTATTTTTGGATCGGAGCGAATCTCCAAAGTCATGGAGCGTTTAGGGATGGAAGAAGGTGTTCCCATTGAGCATAAGATGGTAACCCGTGCGATTGAAAATGCGCAGAAACGGGTGGAGGGACATAACTTTGATATTCGGAAACATCTTTTGGAATACGACGATGTCATGAATAAACAACGCACCATTATCTATGCCCTGCGTAATG
>CAYJXH010000108.1:0-5510 GCA_964373975.1 uncultured Nitrospirota bacterium
AAAAAAGCCGGCGAGTGGGATTGAACCACCGACCTGCTGATTACGAATCAGCTGCTCTACCACTGAGCTACGCCGGCACACGGAAGATTACTCATTGTCAATTGCGGTTGGGTCAGACGCTATGCGGGTTAATAGACGGTCTCTTATAACCTCGCCCCTTTTTCCCAAAAAGCCTAGCTCCTTGCCATCTAAAAAGACCTCGGCCCCACCCCCATTTCCCATGGTAAGGAGAAAGCTTTTATCGGCTTGCCAAACAACCCTCTGTCCTGTCTGCAGGAGAATATCCTTTGCCCCTTTTCCATCTACTAAAACCTTCACCCATGTCGGCTCGCGCGCCTCTAGCGAGAGGATAAACGGTTTAAGCGTTGCGATTACATCAGTGGGTTCAATTGAAATCGCCTCTTCCCCCGTCTCCAAAGAAACAGCAGGCACCGTGGGGATAATGGTAACGACCTCTGAATGCGTATTGGATACAACGGGGGTTCGCGTTGGATCTGGCACTAAAACGGCACTCTTTTTGTTCCAGAATGGCGCATAAAATTTCAATAAAAAAACCACAACAAGACAAGCCACAGAAGCCCCTATCCACTGGGCATAAGGAGATGTTTTGCGCGTTCTTTCACCGACCGTTCCCATATCGAGGATAATATCGTTAGACATGGCCTCACTTGTTAAACCGGGATGAGGTTTTACGACTGGCTGATTCTGTGACGCAGATTCCAAAGGGAATAATGATGTCTGCGCTGGATTGTCTTCCGCAAGTTTGGCTTCCTTAAGGGAGGGCAGAGCCGCCGAAAGCATGGAAGAGGTTCCTGATAAGAACACTGAAAGACGTTTTAGTGTTTCCACGTCGTCTACCTTTAGAAATCGGGCATAACTTCTCACAAAACCTTTTAAGGAAACAAGGCTTTGTATCTTATCGAAGCGGCCCTCTTCAATGGCGTTAATAAATACAGCCTGAATTCGCGTTTGCAGTGTAACTTCTTCTACGGATATCCTCTTTTCTTCACGCTTTCTGCGAAGATATTGCCCTACGGGTTCTATAAGATCATCCACGATAACCGTTCCTTATTTTAGCGTGTCTAAACTCTTTCTCGCGGTTTCCGCCTCCATGCTTTGCGGCGCGAGCGATATCACTTTCTGCAATGCGTCGGACGCGAGCATCCGCGGCCCATTTTCAAGATAGAAGGACGCTAGCCGATAATGCGCCATGTAATCATTAGGCGCAAGGGTAACGGCTTCTTTAAAAAACGAAAGGGCTTTTTCCAAGCTCCCTTTTTGTACATAGGTCTCGCCGATTTTAGCAAGCACATCGCCATTGGCAGGCTCAATTTTACGCGTCTGTTGAAACGCTTCCAATGCCTGATCATATTTCTTTTGCTTAAAGTACACCAACCCCATATTCCAATACGGGAGTTGAGGCGTCGCATACTGTATATTTTTCAGTGCCCCCTGATAGGATAAAATTGCCTCCTCCTCCCGTCCTGATCCCTCATAAACTTTCCCCAAATAATTATGCGCTTCGGAGTAGTTTGGGTCAATAGAAATAGCCGTTTTAAAGCTCTCAATGGCCTTGGGATAATCTTGTCTTTGGAAATAGACATGTCCCATGGCATAGTGCGCCTCTTTGTTTTGTGGATTGATTTCTAGGGCCTTTGAAAACTCTATCAGCGCCTTTTGCAGATTCGGAACATTATCATTCAGGTAAGCAACGCCTAGCTTATAACTTGCCTCCGACTCTTTTTCTTTCTTAATTCGGGCTTCCGTAAAACCGCAACCAACCAAAAGGAGCAGGAAGCCTAAGGATAAGAAACCCCGAAAATTATGCAGTATATTCATAACCAGTTAAATCCTTAAATTCGATATATCGGCGTTTGATATCGTCTTGTGTGAGCGTCCGCATCCGAGAAAGCGAAAACGCCTCTACGCAAAAAGAAGCCATGACGGAGCCATAAATCGCGGCTTGTCGCAGGGTTTTATCGCTGATATCGCCGGAATCAGCATTCTGCGCAATCACGCCCATGAATCCACCTGCAAAGGAGTCTCCCGCCCCTGTTGGATCAAAAACAGACTCTAATGGATATGCTGGAACAGCAAATATCTTATTGCCATTGAACATCAACGCGCCATACTCGCCCCGCTTTACAATCAATGTTTTTGGCCCTAATGACAAGATGACCTTCGCGGCCTTCACCAGATTAAATTCACCAGAAAGGGCACGCGCCTCGCCTTCGTTTATCATGAGAATATGCACACCCGCTAAAGTCTTTACGAGGCCGTCCCGATTTCCGCCGATCCAAAAATTCATTGTATCGCAGGCAATAACCTTAGGCCCAATAACCTGGTTCATCACATCAAACTGGAGGCGAGGATCGATATTGCCTAAAAACAGATAAGGGGCTTTGGTATAGGAGACAGGCAATTTAGGGCGAAACGATTCAAAAACATTTAAATCGGTCTGAAGTGTTTTTGCTTCATTGAGCTGGTAGCCGTATTCCCCTTTCCACCGAAAGGTCTGCCCCATGTTCCGTTCCAGACCCGCAAGATCAATTTTTCGTTCTTTCAGGAAGTTGATATGCTCCTCTGGAAAATCTTCTCCAATCACCGCGACCAACTGCACGTCGGTAAAAAAACTTGCCGCCGTCGCAAAATAAGTGGCCGAGCCGCCGAGTCCCTCTTCTATTGTTCCAAAGGGGGTTTTAACTGTATCCAAAGCAACAGAACCAACAACTAAAAGACTCATACTATTTCTCCTTACAAAGGTTTAAAGGGCAAATAATCATTTTTACACTATACTAGCCTAACTAGCCATTCTCCTACAGCCCCAACGAGGGCTGTTATCCCGCTGGAGGCCGGAGCCTCCCGATAAACAGGTTTAGATTTTTCTTCGTTTTGCTGGGTGCATGGCGAAGATCGGTTACAATAGCGTTTTTGAGTGCGGAACCACAACGACAATTTCTATTGGGGGCAATTTTCCGCACAGCGGCTGCAATAATTTTCTTAGAAAGTTCTATATTGGCCATCAGGACTTTGATGACCATATCGCTTGTAACTGGCACCTCTGAAACATGCCAACAATCATAATCGGTTGACAGCGCCAAGGTCACATAACAAATCTCTGCCTCGCGCGCAAGTTTTGCCTCTGTGGCGTTGGTCATTCCGATCACCGATACATTAAAAGACTTGCGATGCACATCCGATTCAGCCCGCGTTGAAAATTGCGGCCCTTCCATACAGATATAGGTTCCGCCCCGATGCACGGTTGCCCCAACAGATTCTCCCGCCTCTGCAACCGTTTTTGCAAGCGCAGGACAGATCGGATCGGCCAGACTCACATGCGCCACTAAGCCCTCTCCAAAAAACGTACTCTTCCTGCCTTTTGTCATGTCATAGAACTGATCTGGAACAACAATATGACCCGGCGGAATCTCCTTTTTCATGCTTCCGACTGCGCTCACCGACAGGATTGCTGTAACCCCAAGTGTTTTGAAGGCATATATATTGGCCCGATAATTAATTTCAGAGGGAAGCAAAGTATGGCCAACGCCATGCCTGGGCAAAAAGGCGACTGGAACCCCTTCGAGCTTTCCAAGAATGAACTTGCCGGACGGCTTCCCAAAGGGCGTGGAGATTGCCACTTCTTTGATCTCTTTGAGTCCCTCCATTTTGTATAGCCCGGAGCCGCCAATAATGCCAATTTGTGCCTTCACGGCTGTTTTGACTTGCTTTGTCATCTTTCTCCTGTATATTTGTGCCGCCAACTTGAGGGCAGATTATAACATACTCGGACAATAGTGCAAATCTATTTCCTAACTTGCGTTTCCCTATTCTACTGGTATATTGATATCCCATGTCATTTTTAAAAACATATCTTGCTTATTTTTTGACCGGCATCATCTTATTATTTCCCTGCTCCCTCTACGCGACAGAACCGATTCCTATTGTGGTCACGTTACCTGTGCTTAAATCGCTTACGGAAAAAATCGGTGGACGACATGTTGCGGTGTCGTCGCTTATTACCGGGCTAGAAAGCGAGCATACTTACACCCCAAGACCTTCTGATGTTATTGCCATTAAAAATGCAAAAATGCTTGTAAAAATCGGGCTGGGGTTAGAGACATGGATTGACTCTTTAATAAAAAACGCCGATCGGAAAAACCTTGTTACCGTTACCGCTTCAGACGATGTTCCGCTGTTACAAGATCAGAACCCCCATATCTGGCTGGACCCGGAAAGGGCTAAAATAATGATTCGGCATATTACCAAAGGATTAAGTCAAATTGATCCTGCGAGACAGGGGGAGTATCAAAAGAATGAAGCCACTTTTGTTGTTGCGTTAGACAAACTGACCGTGGAGATGATTGGCAAGGTGAAGGGCATACAAAACCCAAAAATTATTACGCATCACCCCGCATGGCCTTATTTTGCAAAACGATTTGGCTTTGTCATTGCGGGAGAAATTCAATTGCAGGTGGGGAGCGAGCCTTCTGCCAAGCGAATAGGCGAGCTAACCCGATTGATGCGGCACGACAAGATTGGCGTGATTTTGTCCGAGCCGCAACTCAATCTCAACATGCCAAAAATCTTGGCCCAAGAGACAGGCGCGCGCATTGTGAGACTCTCCCCCATGCCCGTGGCCCCCGCAACAGAAGACTATCTTGTGTTTATCCGTTATAATGTCGAGACGATTGTCAGCGCCTTACAAAAATAATGAGTATGAATAAACCTCCCATTATTCACGCAACCCATGCTACTTTTAGCTACGCCAATAAGATTGCGCTGACCGATATTACGTTTGAGGTTGCGGAGGGCGAGTTTGTTGGGATTATCGGCCCAAACGGTTCTGGGAAGACAACACTGCTAAAAGGGATTTTAGGGCTTGTGCCGCCGATCTCCGGGGAATTGCATATACTAGATTGTGCCTGTGAGCAGATGCGTTGTCATCATCGGGCACAAATTGGTTATCTGCCCCAGAAGGGGGTGGTTGATTCTCATTATCCTATTACGGCGGGGGAGGTCGCTCTCATGGGCCGGTATGGGGCGATTGGTCTTTTTCGATCCCCCTCCAAGGCAGACAAGGCGATTGTCCTAGAATCGCTTGCGGCAGTCAAGATGGAAACGCTGGTAGATTTCCCTTTTGGTGCGATGTCTTCCGGCCAGCAACAGCGGGTGTTAATCGCCCGCGCCCTTTCCCAGCGCCCTAAAATTCTGCTTTTGGATGAGCCGACGACCGGAATTGATACCCCTGCACAGCACCAGCTTATTGAACTTGTTTGTCATCTACATAAAGAATATCGGCTAACGATTCTTTTTGTAACACATGATATTAATATGGTGAGTCCGGTTGTTGATTCTCTGATTCTTTTAAAAGGCCGGCTTTTTGGGAAAGGGGCGCCAAGCGATCTTCTTACAAAAGAGATTCTCTCGGAAGTGTACGGTCAAGAGGTTATCTTAACGGAACGAGAAAAAACGCCTTATGTGATTGTCAGCGATACGCATGATGCGCATCA
>CAYJXH010000109.1:0-5476 GCA_964373975.1 uncultured Nitrospirota bacterium
CTGGGGGACGAGGATTCGAACCTCGGTAGTCAGAGTCAGAGTCTGACGTCCTGCCAGCTAGACGATCCCCCAGTTATTTGGCTTGCCAAATCTATAAGGAACTACATCCCCCTGTCAAGTATGCGGGCAAGTCGCGCGAGACTTTTTCCCTTTCCCAAAATAATCAGCACGTCAAAGATGCCGGGACTCACTGTTTTCCCTGTAATCGCGGCGCGAATCGGCTGGGCCACAAGAGAAAGCTTTATTCCTAATTCAGCACAAACCGTTTTCAACGCCTCGGAAAGGGGATCATGTTCAAACGCAATAGGGGTCAGCGCAGACAAAACAGATTTTAAAATCGGAAGCGCGGCAGGCGTAAGAACGGCCATTGCCTTTTCATCTAAAACAATCTCATCTAAGAAGAAATAAGCCGCAGATTCTGCCATCTCCACAAGCGTGCGAGATCTTTCCCTAAGCACAACCACAACCCGCTCCAAATGGTTAATATCAATTTCCTGCGGGTTTAAACCTATCCGGTCAAGATGAGGGTAAAGCAGTTCCGCAATCCGCCTAGGATCGCCTGTTTTAATATAATGCGCATTGATCCAAAGCAGTTTTTCGGGGTTAAACATCGCTGGGGATGCCCCAACCTGCTCTATAGAAAACGTCTCCAATAATTCTTTAACGCTGAAAATCTCCTGATCCTTGTGAGACCATCCTAGTCGAACAAGATAGTTAATCATGGCTTCAGGAAGATACCCCTCCTCCCGATACTGTTGAACTGCTGTCGCCCCATGCCGTTTTGAAAGTCGGGTTTTGTCGGAACCTAAAATCATGGATACATGGGCAAATTCGGGAATGGCATATCCAAACGCTTTGTAAAGTCCGATCTGGCGCGGCGTGTTATTAAGATGGTCGTCGCCGCGAATCACATGCGTAATCTGCATATCCACATCATCAACAACCACGCAAAAATTATAAGTGGGTGTTCCATCGGAACGCAGAATAATCAAATCGTCAATGACACTCGCTTCAAAAGTAACCTGTCCTTTGACCCTATCATTGATGATGATTGGGCCGTCGTTTACGGCGGCAAATCGAATGGCGTGGGCCTTTCCTTCAATTGGCTCGGAAATCTCCCGACAGCGGCCATCATAACGAGGGACCCGCCCCTGTGCCATGGCCTCTTTTCGGCGCGTGTCTAATTCTTCCGCTGTGCAATAACAGCGATAGGCCAATCCACGATCCAATAGTTCAAAAACCTTTTTGCGATAGATTTCAAACCGCTCTGTCTGACGAACAGGATTGTTTTCTGATCCTTCCCATTGATCCCAAGAAAGTCCTAGCCAAGACATCCCGTCAATAATGGCGGCAATGGCCTCATCGGTGGATCGAGAACGATCCGTATCCTCAATTCTTAGAAAGAACTTTCCGCCTTTCGAACGGGCATAAAGCCAGTTAAAAAGTGCTGTGCGAGCGCCACCAACATGCAGAAACCCCGTGGGACTTGGGGCAAACCGAACCCTTACATTGGATAGGATCATCTTGCAACTCCAGACAAAGGGTTTCTTGCCGTTTGGCTTATAGACCAGATCATCACCATGCCTACAACAAACATCGGCAGACTTAACAGTTGTCCCATTGAGAAGTATCGGAAGAGAAATCCAATATGCGCGTCCGGCTCTCGAACAAACTCTACCAGAAATCGGAACAGTCCATATAAAAGAATGAAAGACCAAAAGAGTGTCCCTCGCGGCAAATCTTTTTTAGAGAGAAACCAAAGAATAATAGAGATTGCGCCCCCCTCAAGTGCCGCCTGATACAGTTGGGAGGGATGCCGACAAAAGGCTCCGCCTTCCGGAAAAACCATACACCATGGAAGATTCGTCGCCCTGCCAAAAAGCTCACCGTTGATAAAATTCCCCATCCGGCCTAAACCCAGACCAATAGATACGCTGATCATGGAGACATCCGCCAATTCATAAAATGAATATTTCTGCGTTCTGCAAAAAATAATGCCCGCGATAATGACGCCCAATAGCCCTCCGTGAAAAGACATACCCCCCTCCCACACCGCAAAAAGTCTTGTCGGATTCGTGAAATAAAAAACGGGATTATAAAATAGGATATAGCCTAATCTTCCTCCTAATATCATGCCAATGGCCGCATAAAAGAGAAGATCAGAAACCGCTTCTTTGGTGATCTTTACTTTTTTTTGGGCCGCGAGAATGGGAATGAGAAAGACCGCGAGAATAAAGGAAATGGCATACATGAGTCCATACCATCGGAAGGAAAGAGGCCCTATTTTCAGAAAAACAGGATTGATATTCGGATAAGCGATCATTGGGAATTTTCCTGTCCGTAGAATTTTATGCCGCGTTTTATGGGGGCACGGCCGTGTTCTACCCGCCAACGATTTGTGTCACGCACGCTATAAACACAACCGCAATACTCCTGCTGATAAAAATTCTCCTGTTTGGAAATCTCAATCATTCGGGCCGATCCGCCCTGTTTGCGCCAATTAAATGTCCAGTAGGTCATGTGGGGGTATCGGCCTGCGGCGCGGATGCCAGCGTCATTGATCTGATCCATATCCTTCCATCGGGAAATACCCAATGTGCTTGCAAAAACACGAAACCCCTGTTCATGGGCGTATAAGGCCGTTCGCTCAAAGCGCATATCAAAACAAACCGTGCACCGTTTTCCCCGTTCCGGTTCTGCTTCTAGTCCCCGAACCCTTTGAAACCAGTTGTCTACATCGTAGTCCGCATCAATAAAGGGGACACCCATTTGCTTGGCATATCTTATATTCTCGTCTTTTCTCTGTTCATATTCCGTTTGTGGATGGATATTGGGATTGTAAAAAAAGATCACAAACTCAATCTCTGCGGCATAGAGTGCCATCATAATCTCCCCCGCACAAGGGGCACAGCAAGAATGCAAAAGCATTCGCTGTTCCCCGTCTGGCAGCAGTAAGTCTGGGCGATTAAAATGTTCTAGTGAAAACTTATTTATAGTCATACCGCTAACATCATATTACAAGGAAGCCGGAACATCGGGCAAAAGAGATGAATGGGGTCTCGGAGCAAAGAGTCCCGGCTGGCCTAAAAGATAGTCATCAATAGACAGCCGTAAATCCAATATCTTTCCTTTCTCCTTTACACTGCCGGCAGAAGGAACCTTAAAAATATCCAGTAGGCGACGGGACGAATCCATGGTAAGCTCCAGCTCTTTTCTTAGTGCGGCGCGAAGTTTTGGCTTTGATGGAACAGCCGTTGCCGTGGCAACGACTTTATGCCCAGGCCCCAGACGAAGCACCCCCGAAAATCTTGTAACACTTTCAGGGTTTTTCGGAAGCGGAATCATGCTTCTCTGTTGATTTTCACGAACCAATGCAGTGAAGTTGCCCTTTGCATTGTTCGCCCAGAAACGAACCGCCGCCGCCTTTGGAAGGCCATCGGATAAGAAGACTTTATCAGGGGTTACAAGTGCCTGCGGAGAGGGCGCCCCTTTTAAAAAATTCGCAAGCACGTCAGGGTTTCCGGCAATAAAAAGCCATTCCTTCCACTCCGTATAGGCCGACATTTTCATCGTGGGAGCCGTGTTGTAAAATATCGTTTTTCCGTGCGGGCCTTGAACATATTGAGGCGTTTGCCCGACCATATCGGATAGCGTAGAGAAAAGCGCGGACTGCTTACTGATCTTCCCAACCTTGGCAACCACAACCGTTTCTTTCTCGCTACTTTCTGTGACGAGATAAAAAAGAGGGGGCAGTATTTCTGTAAGCTGTTTACCCTGAATAGAAAAACGAACGTAAGATTGGACAAATTCCGTAACGCCCGGCTTTGACTGATCAAATTGAAAGGTCATAGAATAGGCGCGAATAGGAATGACCCATGTGAATATACCCAGAAACAACAATGCTAAAATTTTTCTTTCTTTCATTATCAATACACCTCCTTGTTTAAGATTCCAAGATTCTAAACGTTCACCGAGTAAATGTCTACTTATCCAATGAATCAATAAAGCGTTTCAGGCTTAATTTTAGGGTGTCGAAGTTCGGATTGTACATGAGGCGTCGAATCACACCTTTTTTTAAATTCTCATCCGTTGTTTCTCCCAAGAAGTCTTCTTTTTTGTCTTTGCAAATGGCATATTTTTCAGGAGGCGCGTTAAAGTAGCGCAAGCAGGCTGCGGGGTTTGCCTCTTTCCCAAAGTGCGGATCATCTGGGGGAAGTATAATGGCCGTATGGGCAGAACTGATAATGTGTTGATCGGGAAAGACACTGTTGATAATTTCAACCTTGTTTTCAATGCCCTTAGTCCGAGACAAAATCATATCTGGGTGGGCACTGTAGAGAATCATTTTGTTGACAGAATTGTTCGCCCGCTCAAAAAATGTAATGGCGGCAGGGGTGCTCACCGTTGCGTCGTCTTCGCTGATGGCCATAAAAATAGGCTGTGTCGCGGATTGGGTTTTGAGCGCAGACTTCAGTCTTTTGATAAGCCTATACATTTGGGTGGCCGCATTCAAGGGGAACGATTCGTATTGGTAGTGGTCTTCGTCTAATATCAGCTCGGCCCATTTAGCGCGAGGTATTGCCCAGCTAATGATATTGTGAAAATGCGCTATCCCCGCAAGCGGCGTGATGCCAATGGCAGGGGAAAAAAGGAAGATGCCCCGGACACGATGATCCAAAAGGCCCTGATAAATACTAAGCGTTCCTCCTGCTGAAAAACCGCCCAGATAGACTTCGTCCACTTCGGCGGCCAAGGCATCGGTTCCAAACTTTTCTGCCTTCATCCAGTCTTCCCATGTTACATCTAGTAAGTCCCCCGGCCGCGTTCCATGCCCCGGGAGAAGGATCGCCATTACACGAAAACAATTTTCCTGAAAAAATTTCCCCAATGCCCTCATGCCATAAGGGGTTACTTTTAATCCATGGGTCAATAAAATACCACGCCGATATTTTTTTATTTCTCCCGCTTTACAATCTGGATGGGGTGTGAGTTCAAAGGGGAGATTCTCCTCAATGATGCGTTCGCCCTCTTTCCCAGCGATGTCCGTGCGCGTAGCCCTCATCATGTTGCGGCTTTGCTGAATGTACGTTTCAAAAGGGAGGGTGTTGTCCGTGGTGAAATGGCTGTTTTGTTGAGAGGACTGATGTCTCTCCGAAAGCAATACCGATATTTTTGGAGAGGACTTGGTACAGCCTATTAAAAATAGGCACACTATAATTACGATTGACCCAGATGATGCCACCGACACGGTAAAAACAACTTTGAACCAGCCTAGCTCTTCTCTAATACGTTCATTCTGTGACACGAGTGCAGTTTAGCATACATCAGAGTAAATAGGACCAAACAGTTCCAAGAATCTTTTCAGAAGGCACCACCCTGCCCAACGCCACAAGCTAGCCAGCGCGCGCTTTTTGCGCGTCGGTGTTCAGCGCTTTGTTGGGCAGTCCACCCATACCACGCACCGATCGAGCAGTGT
>CAYJXH010000110.1:0-5425 GCA_964373975.1 uncultured Nitrospirota bacterium
AAAGAAAATCAAGCGAAACACGATCTCTCTTTTGCGGTGGCGCAACGGGCATTTCTTGATCCGAACCGTATCATTGCCGAAGACGTTAACCATGGCAATCAAGAAGAGCGGTTTTATTGCATTGGCCGTGTGGGTGATGGGATCATAACCCTGCGGTTCACATATCGTGGTGAGGGTGTTCGCATTTATGGTGCGGGGTATTGGAGAAAAGGGAGGAAGCTGTATGAAAAGCAAAATACGATATAGTGAAGAACCGATGGGTGAGCTAAGAGTGATCAACGATTTTCTTCCTCCACCGGATCGGTTAGTATTGAAAGAGGAAAACGTTAAAGTAACGATCTCTTTAAAAAAATCGAGCATAGAATTTTTTAAGAAACAGGCTAAAAAGAATCATACTTCGTATCAGAAAATGGTTCGGCAAGTGATCGACAGGTACACGTTACATTATCAAAAGAGTGCCTAACCCAGAAAGGATGTGAATTATGAAAGGAATTATCTTTAATTTGTTGCATGGGTTAGGGTCAGGTCTTGCAATGCTACATTTGTCAATTGTCAAGATGTGACCCTAGCGCTTTTGCTAACAATTATCCTCGAATCTGTGGAAGGGAAATTCCTTTGAAATGGGCCAAGGCTTCTGCGACTGTAAAGAGGGAGCCGGTAATCACGAGTGTGTCATGGGTGGCCATTTTTGGTAAAACATATTTTATTGCCTCTGGAATTGATTCTATTGCCGTATGAGAAAGAGACGCATCAAGCGCAGAAGCAATCTCTGTGAGGGACGCAGCCCTTTGGACATCAGGCCGCGTTAAAATGACTTCATTGGCCCACGCCGCTAAAGGGGCCAGTATTTCTTTCATCTTCTTGTCGCGCATGATTCCAACAATGAGCCAATGTTTTCCTGCCTTATTGCTATTGATTTCTTGTAAATAGGCGACAAGCGCCTGTGCGCCGCTTGGATTATGCGCGCCATCTAAAAGTATTAGCGGATCGTTTTGAATCACTTGAAGTCGGCCCGGCCATTTTACCAGACGCATTCCTTCCGAGATTGCATTTTCTGAAACAGCAAAGGGGAACGTGCCTGCCAGGGGTGCTACCCCCTGCGAGGATTGAAGTTGTTCAATGACAGCAATCGCAATCGCCGCGTTGTTGATCTGATGTAATCCAAGCAGGGGAGAGTGGACGATCTTTTTTTGCCCCTGGTGCTCATAAAGAAATTCTTGTGGGCTTTTTCCAGAAGTGCGAATCTCTTGTCCCAATCGAAAAAGCGGCGCGGATTTTAACCGTGCGACTTCTTCAAAATAATACAGCACTTCAGGCTGTGTTGCGCCAGTGACAACAGGGGTTCCCGCTTTGATAATCCCCGCCTTCTCATAAGCGATATCCAACAGGCGGCGCCCTAAGTATTCTTCATGATCCCTACCAATGTTTGTAATGGCTGTGACCTTTGGGCACAAAACATTGGTTGCATCAAACCGCCCGCCGAGTCCCACTTCAACAACCGCAATATCAATCTTCGATTCGGCGAAATAACAAAAGGCCATCGCGGTGGTAAACTCAAAAAAAGTAGGTTCAATTGCGTGGTGCGTAACTTCTCTTTTTAGCGTGTCTGTTAATCGAATAATATCTTGTTGCGCAATGGGGACGCCGTTGATCGTGATGCGTTCCGAGAAATCAATCAGATGGGGAGACGTATAGAGACCTGTTTTATATCCTGCCTGTTTTAGGATAGAGGCTGTCATCGCGGCAGTAGACCCTTTTCCATTGGTTCCTCCAATATGAACAGACGGAAATTTAAGATGGGGGTCTGATAGATGGGAGAGGAGCCGGCGTATGCGTTCTAATCCGGGCACGATGCCATATTGCAAATGGCATAAATAGTCTAACGTTTCGGTGTAGGATGTGGGCATATTATGGCCGTTTTTTTAATTCTGCCAAAAAAAGCGATCCATATTGAGCCAGTTTTTTCGGCCCGATTCCACTCATCTTGATAAGATCGTTTTCGCACGTTGGGTGTTGCTCTGCCATTTGAAGTAAAACAGCATCGCTAAAAACAAGGTAGGCCGGAATCCCTTTTTCATCTGCTAAAAGCCTTCGCAATATTTTTAAGCGCACGAAAATAGCCTCCGCATCAGATACATCTTCGTTCGTAGGCAGCAATACCCGCTTACGCGTGCTTTGCATGAGAGGCTGTTCTGCCTTACCAGGCGACCCAACGGGTCGACTTATCCGCCATGGGTCGCTAGACCCACAGAGGTCGCAGGAATTTTTGCAGGGAGAGAGAGTTTCTCCGAAATAGGCCACGAGACCTTGATGGCGACAAGTATTGCGTTCGGCCCAGTTAAACATCTCGCGTGTTTGCTGGGCCATTTTACTGCGGCGTTCTTCGTCGGTCATATCGTCTAAAAAACGATCATAGCTCATCACCTCTGACCATGAATAAAAGAGGATACAGTCGCTGACAACCCCATCGCGGCCAGCACGGCCAATCTCTTGATAGTAGCCCTCAATGCTTTTTGGCATATCACGATGAATCACATAGCGAATGTTTGATTTGTCTATGCCCATGCCGAAGGCCACTGTGGCGACAATCACATCCACATCGTCCCGTCGAAAGGCCTCTTGCGACCGCGTCCGCGGGCCGTTCTCCATTCCGGCATGATAAGGCAGGGCGCGCACACCGTGTGATACCAAAAATGCGGTTGTCTGCTCCACACTTTTTCGGCTAAGACAATAAATGATCCCCGATTGTCCATGACGCGATTGCACCAGACGCAGAATGTCTTCGCGTGTCTTTCTTCCCGGCCCTTTTTTATAAACAAAAATATGAAGATTGGGGCGAAAGAACGACCCGCGAAATCGGAAGGGTGTTGTCATTCCCATCTGTCGAACAATATCGTCTGTGACCGCGTCGGTTGCCGTTGCCGTGAGTGCCAATACGGGCACATTCCCCAAGCGTGATTTTAGTCGGGAGAGATTTCGATAAGAGGGGCGAAAGTCGTGGCCCCACGCGCTGATACAATGGGCCTCATCCACGGCAATCAGAACAATTTTACAATCCGACAAAAAATCAAGAAGGAACCCTTCCAATCCTTCTGGGGCGGCGTAGATCAGATCATAAGCACCTTTTCTTAAAAGGGATATCCGTTCTTGACGTTCCGCAGGCGTTAGGCTTGAATTGAGAAAAGTCGCGCGAATGCCAATCTCCGTTAAGGCATCCACTTGATCTTTCATCAGGGCAATCAGTGGTGAAATGACAAGGGTTGTTCCAGAAAGAATGCGTGCTGGAATCTGATACGTCAGCGACTTGCCAGCACCGGTGGGCATCACCCCAATACAGTCGCGCCCCGCAAGAACTGCCTGAATAATCTCTTCCTGTCCCGGTCGAAACGACGCATAGCCAAAAAGAGACTGCAAGAGTTTTCGCGGTGCTGTCTCCGGGTTAGGGTGGGGAGAGGCTGTTTTAGACAGCCGTTTCAAAGAGGCGATGATGTCTTTGCTGAAGTGTTGCGGCTCTGTTCGAAAAAGGCTTCGTAGACGATTGATTCGTTCATCAAAAGACTGGCGGACAATAGGATTGTCTGTTGCCTCATCCAAAACAAGCTGTGTCAATGCTGCGACTTCTTGAATAACCTGATCTTTGGGTTCGTGTAGAAACATTGCGTCATGTTAGTCTATAAGCCAAAATACGTCAACAAGCCGCGTTGACTCGTCATCTACAATGAAGTAGAATTCGGACGATGAACTGGCAAGACAGCGTCTCGGTGAATCGGACAAAAAATCTCCCCTTTCTTTTTAATTTCCTCTTAATTACTGACCGCAACAAGACCCGTGGAAGGCCTCTTACCGACATTATTAGAGAAGCAGGCGAGGCGGGTGTGCGGGCGGTGCAATTGCGTGAAAAGGATTTGTCCCTTAGGGAGCAAATGCAAATGGCCATTGGCATTCAGAAGGTTACCCAACAGTTTGGAATGAAGTTATTCATCAATGATCGTGTTGATCTCTGTCTTGCTATTGATGCCGATGGGGTGCATCTTCCTTCGACGGGTCTGCCTATTGCTATTGCGCGAAAGATGTTGGGCGCAGAAAAAATAATCGGTGTTTCATGCCATGCGTTACAAGATGTTTTGCGCGCGGAATCCGAAGGAGCCGACTACGCGGTATTAGGGCCAGTTTATGATACCCCGTCAAAACGCGAATATGGAAAGCCTCTGGGGATTGATTATTTTAAGAAAGTCCGCGAGGCGACAATCATTCCGTTATTCGCGGTGGGCGGAATAAAGGCGGGTAACCTTGAAGGGGTGATGCAATCTGGCGCGGACGGCGTCGCGATGATTTCAGAAGTCATGGCGGCCAATCATGTCAGGGATACGTGCACAGCAATTCTTAATCTCTTGTAGGGCTTAGGAGCCACGTGAAAATAACTTGCGCAATTCGGTAGCCGATTCATCCCGATTGGCGTTGTTGTTCGTCGCTTACTTACCAACGGGTAAGCGCGCTCCTTACGCCTAGCCAATCAGGCGACTCGACCCCCTCACTTTTGCACAAGTTATTCTCACGGGGCTCCTTATTTTGTATTCAGGGGCAAAACGGGGTCGCTCATCTCGCGAGAGACTGCTACCTATCTCGTCTTGAGATGAGGGTGGTTATTATAGAGCCTAGTTTTATTTTTGACTGCATCTTTACAGGAATTTTTTTGTTATCGTCGGTCACCCAGATTGCGATGCTTCCTTTGCGGGAAGCGACACCTTCATAGCGCGGCGTTGCCTGCACCTTAATTGTATCAAAGGTTCCAATGGGCGTGGTCACCGTTTCTTTTCCGAGAACCGCTACTTCGAGCTTGTAATTTTTTCCTCCGTCATGAACATCAATGAAAATAGACGTGCCGACAATTAGCGGCGTTGTTCTAAAAATGTAAAGCGAACTTAATGAATCATTGACGTTTGGGGGAATATCAAAAACTGCTCGCGTTCCGTTTTCTATTTGTATTGCTTTATGTTCCAGTTGGTTAAATTCAGTTTGCTTCTCACGTCTTTTTTTCCCCTCATGCTGTTTAACTTTAATTGCATGAGAATAAAGCCCTTTAACATTAAGATAGGATTCCACGCGATCATTCACGGGATAGAAAACAGAGGAGAAATCTCCAGACTGCGCAGTGGAAATAAGCGGATAGACCTCTTGCCCGTTGATCGTTATGGCATCTAAAACAGATAAAACAGCCGTTCCAGTGCTGACACCCAGATATTTGACATCATAGACCAAGTTCTCCCCCGGGGCAAAAGGCAGTGTGCCTTGCGAAGGAAGGCGCGGCGGAACGGGAAGAGGGGCATGTTCCGTCTCTATTGCGCTTGTCTGTGACGCAAAGAGGAAGAGCAAAACAAGTGCTATTTTTAGACTGGAGTGAGCCAATCGTCTGCGCTGAGGAGCC
>CAYJXH010000111.1:0-1952 GCA_964373975.1 uncultured Nitrospirota bacterium
ACAGGTTTTTTGAGGGTTTTCGCCTTGCTTTTTATGACCTTCTTCTTAACGACTGCCATCTTCCTAAAGTCTCCTACCCGTAATCCTCACCCGCCCAACGAGGCGGGTATTACCGCCTCGGGGGGCGGCCCCCGATGGGGAGATACACCTGATCGTGGTTACCCTCGTAGATTTCTGTGGGTCTAAAAATATGATTGTCCTGTACCTGTTCAATCCAATGCGAAAGCCAGCCAACAACGCGTGCCATAGCAAAAATCGGCGTAAAGAGGTCCGGCTCAATGCCCATTCTTTGATATAAAATGCCCGAATAAAAATCAATGTTTGTATAAACGCCTTTGGAGGCCAAAAGTGTTTCCCCCACTTTCTCAACCTCTAATGCGATTTCATACAAAGGCGATTTCCCAACATGATCAAAAAGCCGTTTGGAAAGTTTCTGCAAGATAACCGCGCGCGGGTCTTTTACTTTATACTCCCGATGTCCCAACCCCATAATCTTCTCGTTCGCTTTGACCTTAGCCTCAATGTAAGGCCGCACATTTTCAATGGCGCCGATTTCATTCAGCATCAATAAGACTTTCTCGTTCGCGCCGCCATGCAATGGCCCTTTTAACGTGCCCACCGCTGAAGAAACAACGGTATAAGGATCCGCAAGGGTTGACGCTGTAACAAGCCCGCTAAAGGTAGACGCATTCATCGTATGCTCGGCGTGCAGAATCATGCAGGTATCTAAAATCTCCGCTTGGACAGTATCCGGCGTCTTCTCGGTCAGCATATAAAGAAAATTGTCGGTGTAGTTTAAATCGTCGCGCGGCAAAACAATATCGTCCCCGCGCCTAATTCTGGCGCAAGCGGCGATGATCGTAGGAAGTTTTGCGATAAGCCGAACAGCAGAAAGATATTGCGACGCTTGATCTTGAACATTTCTATCAGGATAAAACATTCCTAGCGCGGCGACTGCGGCCTGAAGCGCGTCCATCGGATGTCCATTCTCCGGCAGACATTTAATCAGATCAACAATCTTATATTTAATCCGGCGATGAATGCGAAGATCAAGATCAAATCGGGTTAATTGCGCATTGGTTGGAAGCGATCCAAACAAGAGGAGATAAGCCACCTCAATAAAATTGCTCTCTTCCGCAAGCATATTGATAGGAAAACCGCGATATTCAAGAATCCCTTTTTGCCCATCAATCCAACTTACTTTAGAACGCGTTGCGGGAACCCCCGCTAAGCCCGGCGAGAAATTTTCCATCTAACACCCACCTTCCAAGGTCATCTCTTGAATCAGTTGCCCCTCCCCTTTACAAGGAGACGCAGGCAGGGCAACAAACGCCTCGGTTAAAACATCAAGACGAAGACTAGAAAGTTGACCTTGTTCATTTATTAACGTCTGCGAAGAATCAGCCAAAAGCCTACCCGCAGTTATATCGTCAATAATAATCTGGTTATTACTGCTATTGGTTCCGTTCCCGGAAAGTGTTCCGACAAAATTATTCGGGTTCGCCAAGATAACAGGCCCAGGCGAGTCAATTCGTAAAGCCTCCTCGGTAATTGGCGCAGTCTGGCTAATGCTAGAGCCGTTTATTAAAGTCATTGAAGTCGTATTTTTCGTATCAATGGGCGCGCTAATTAAAATAGCACCCACGGCACTATCCCCAATCTGTAATATCCCGGTTGTAATCGTATCTAGTTCGGCGTCAGATAGAGACAATATGCCAGAGGGGTCTGTTACATTGCCCAGATTGATGGCGCGTCCTGCTGTACCCGGGCGTAGTGTAACAGAACCCGCGGCATTGATGGTGCCGCCCTCCAAAACCATTTGATCTGCTTGCAGTGTTATCGCACTTCCGGCAATTACACTATTATTAGTATTAGTGAGCTTGTTCTCTGATCCAACAACAGTTAGATTCACCTGCCCAGAGGCATTGATTCCAGAAAAGGGTTGGGCCAAC
>CAYJXH010000111.1:2052-5414 GCA_964373975.1 uncultured Nitrospirota bacterium
AACAGTTAGATTCACCTGCCCAGAGGCATTGATTCCAGAAAAGGGTTGGGCCAACTGATTGGCCAACACAGAATCCCCTACTGTTACATTTTGAATGGATGTCAAAAAGATGTTTCCATTGAGTGCCCGGGCATCCACGTTTGAAACCGCTATCCGTACAGGCTCTTGCGCTGTTCCAACCGATCCAGCATTGGTGTCAAAGACAATCGAGTTGGCTGTTATCAGAGATGATTCGCTAGCACGCAAAATATCGGAGGCGTTATTAATGATCTTAATATTGCCGCCTGCCTGGCCAGTTACTGTTGTGATTAGATTCGCAAGGGTGATCGTACCGCCCCCCCCCACACCGGAACCTGTAGAGAGGGTAATCTCAATATTAGCTCCCCCCGCATCTAGTGTTGTTCCAGGAAGCATGGTAATCGCCGCAAGGCCGGGGTCACGATTACTACCCATTGCGGCAGGATCATTCGCAACTAGGGTAATAGATCCTCTGTCAGAGGAAATATTAGCGTTAATAAGGATTGATCGGCCTGCTTGAAGGGTTAGCCCCCCACAACACCCAGGGGGACTCATGATAATGTCCTCATTCACAAAAATATCATTATTCGCCTGAAGGGTTACACTTGTTCCGCCATTCGTTATTTGAATAATTCTATCCGCATCTATTATTGTGTCAGTTGTTGGGTTCGTTCCAAACGGAAGATTCACAGGAGGATTCGGAGAGATAGAACCACTGCCCCCGTCCTCAATGATTATATCTTTCGGGTCTAAAAGCAGGTTGCCCGCAATTCCATTGACTGCGCTGGCATCTACAAATCCATCAAATTGTAGACGTTCAGAACCAGACACCTCGACGGCGCCCCCATTCCCTCGTTCTGTGCCCCCTCGCGCAAAAAGTGTTCCTGTAAACGCTACTTCTTTGCCCAATAAAAGGATCTCTCCGCCATTGCCCACTGCGTCTTTCGCAGAGACATCCGAAGTGCCGCTGTGGAGAATCGTTTCGGCAAGCAAACGAATGATTCCTCCCTCATCCACAAGACTTTTGGCCTCGATAATTCCAGACTGGTTAATGATTCCGGAAGGGGCAATAAAAAAAACAAAGCCGCCGTCAGACACTTTTATATTTCCTTGATTGATAATAGAACCCGTGCCTGTGCCTGTCTCTGTAAAATAATGATTCCCCGCAAGAAAATCGCCGTCCGGAATATCAATCGTGGTGGCAATAAGACTTCCAACATCCACCGTTGCGGTTGGCCCAAAAAAGACACCGTTTGGATTAACAAGAAAGATACTGCCATTGGCAGTCAGCGATCCTAATATGGCTGACGGATCACCCCCTGTTATTCTGTTTAGCGTAACGGAACTGCTGTCTGGCTGTGCGAAATGCACCTGTTCATTGGCGGCGATATTAAACTGATTCCAATTGATAATCGCCCGATCGGTGGACTGCGCAATTTCAAGTGTCGTTCCATTGGATTGATTGATAGCCACATCTCCCGCGGTAACCACGCCTCCTTCCGGCAAGGCGAACAGTAAGGCCGGATAAAGAAACAAAAGGAACAATATGAATGCAGGGGTAACCCTCGTGGTTACCCAGCCAAATGTAGGGGCAACCCTTGTGGTTGCCCTGTTTTCTATTGTCATTAAAACCTCCCTATGGCTTGAAGATAAAAGATCGGGCCGCTCCCGCGTGAGATCGGACGGTCTCCTATAGGAAATCCTATATCGGCTCGAATTTGAAAACGATAATCAATAAAATATCCCGGCGTTTCAGTTTCTGAATCTGGTTCTTGAAGCCTTATCGCTCCGGGGAAGTTGATTCGCACACCAAAACCAATGCCTGTGAGAGAGTGATTCGTATCTTCTTTTGTGAAAGAGGCACCGTGGTCTAAGAAAATAGCCGTCTGAATTTTTTCCGGATCAGTAAAAGGAGAAATCCGCAGTTCGCTGGAAAAACGATATCCATTATCTCCCAAGAACTCTCCAAGGGGATATCCTCTTACCGAATCCGGGCCTCCCACCGAAAACTGTTCCCCAACAACAAGGCTATTAGCACTAATCTGCGCGGACCCCGCAATAATCAGGGAATACCGGTGCGGGAGAAAATAAGGTTGTGGTATCAACCTTACACGCACCCAGTCAATTGCCGCTTTTGTAAAAAGATCATCCGCGCCGGTACGGCTCGTCACCGTGCTGTTGTTTTTCGTTCCCCCAAAAAGAGAGCCGAATCCTTGCGACAGCGTTACCGAGACAAAGTCGCGTGTATCTTCAGCAAACCGCTTGTAATCGGCTTTGCCCCGCAAGACTCGGATTCTATCCTGCCGCTCCAATACCGTTTGCCTAAAGTTATTCGCCTCAAAACCAAGCTCGCCCACAAGTGTTTGAAGATGTGTTTTTAAAAATGGGTGGGATACAGAAAGACCCACCGACTCTGTTTTCATGGCGATATTAACTTGTTCTAACGCCCCTCCCACATCAAAATCCCCACGGGCATAAGTAAAATGGCCCTTGTTCCCTGTGTAGCCTAGTGGTGCCGTATACTCCCCCCGATAATAGGTCAGATTATGGACGGGAGAGCCGACCATGACACGCAATGAAAGATTATGCCCATCCTGCACGAGATTACCCATATCGAGACCCATTCCAAAGCGATTTTTGCTCACGGACTTTGATCCAAAATTATTATAATCAAGCGAAAGATGCATAGGCTGCTCATCCTGAATCATCACTTCAAGATCGGCTGTGCCCGGTGCGGTTCCCGGCTTAAAGAGGAGTTCCGCTTTTAAGTCTGGGTAGTCATTTAAAACAAGGGTTGCCCATTTAAACAATTCGAGTTTAGTTTCTTCAGAGGTTTCAACTTCCAAAAAATGTTTTTTAATAAAATCCGTTTGGTAGAAGCGATTGCCCGTTACCTGCAGACTGCCAATCATCCCCTCTAAAACGGCAACCCGTACCCGCCCCTCCTTTATTTCCTGCGCAGGGAGATAGACCTTCACCAGAAAAAAAAGATTTCTTTGATAGGCATCTGCAATAGCCAAAACGATATTATTGATTTCAGTCAGGCTTAAGTCTTTTCCAATAAAAGGAGCGATGGCCTCATTAACCTGATCGTCAGTAAGCAGGGTGTTTCCCGTGACCTCTACGGATAAAATCGTGCGGGTGGGGTGGGAGGTAGGGGGTTGGGCAAAAACAGGAGAAAAGAAAAAGAGAGAGATTAAAAGAAAGATGGCAATATGTTTTTTTCTATTTTTCAAGAGCGTGCTCATGCTGTGAATCTGTTCATAAGGGTTCTCGTCAGAAACCTAGCAAATGCCTATCCGCTTGTCAATCTTTTTTGTAAAACGCAAAAGAAATAAACCCGT
>CAYJXH010000112.1:0-5389 GCA_964373975.1 uncultured Nitrospirota bacterium
ATCCTCTCGTTTGACTTCAAATGTATATATGGGTTACGATTTTTTGGATATTGTTTTGTATTTGTGATTTAGTCATAAAGGAGGAATAAAATGAGCAATGCAGTTGCGGTAAAAACAGAAACTTGGGAGCAGGAAGTGTTAAAAACGCAAGGCTCGGTCATGGTGGATTTCTGGGCTGTTTGGTGCGGGCCTTGTCAGGCAATTGCGCCTGTTATTGATGAGCTTGCACTGGAGTATCAGGGAAAACTGAAAGTCCTCAAACTCAATACGGACGAAAACCCCGATATCGCAAGCCAATATCAAATCATGGGCATCCCGACACTGCTCTTCTTTAAAGATGGAAAGCAGGTTGATAAGGTCGTCGGTGCGGCCTCCAAGAAAAACCTTAAAGACAAAATTGATAAGGTCATCGCCGATTAGTCTCCATGAATAAGGTCGGAATCGTTTTAAACCCTTCTCATTTCGCAGGGGACGTTCCCCCTCACGGGGAAGAGACGTTAAAAAAACTTTCTTGTTGGCTTTCTGACCGTAAGAAAAAAGTCCTTATTCTTGATCCGTTCAAAAGTAAGGCATTGCCACGCGTTGACATGATTGTTGTTTTAGGCGGAGACGGGACACTGCTTTCCGTGGCGCGATGGATTGCGGGAAGCGAAATACCTATTTTGGCCGTCAACATGGGCAGTTTGGGGTTTCTAACCGAGGTAACATTAAGCGAAATTTATTCCTCTCTGGAACATGTCTTTAAAAAAGAGTATTTAGAAGATCCGCGCATGATGCTAGAATGCGTTATTGAACGAGGCCGGAAGATCATCAAAAAACCAACGGTATTAAACGACATTGTGGTAAACAAAGGCCCTTTTGCCAGGCTCATTAAAATGGAAGTGAGCGTCAATGGGCAGTTTGTGACTAGTCTGCGGGGAGATGGTCTGATTATTGCGACCTCAACGGGGTCCACGGGCTATACGCTTTCTGCAGGAGGGCCTATTGTTCATCCATCCGTTGATGCTATTGTCTTAACACCCATTGCGCCCCATACACTCACCAACAGGCCGATTGTCGTTCCGTCCAATGTCGAGGTTCGGGTTTTATTAAAAGGCAATGAGCCGGAGGTCAGTCCCGTCGTCACTTTTGATGGGCAGGGGGTTTTCCCGCTTGAAACAAACGATCAGGTCTGTATCAAGGCATCGCGCAGTCGTTTGAAATTGATTCAGTCTCCCCATCGGAATTATTATCAGGTTCTACGCGAGAAGTTAAAATGGGGAGGGGGACGCCCCCCTGGCGAGAATACAGCCCTTGTTGGGGCTGTAAAACAAATAGGGAGATCAAAAATATGAATGTTGCGATTCCACGAGAGATAGAAGATAGCGAGAAACGCGTTGCGGCCATTCCTGAAACCGTTGACAAGATGGTAAAGGCAGGACTTGATGTCGCGGTAGAAGCAGGCGCGGGAGATCACGCCCACTTTGCAGACAGCGAATATGAAAAGGCCGGGGCTACAATAATAAAAGAGGTCTCCACGCTGTATTTAAATGCCGATATTGTGTTAAAAGTGCAAAGGCCATTGATGAGCGGGGGAATTCATGAAGTGGAGATGCTCAAGCCCCACGCTATTTTAATCTCCCTCCTTTCCCCATTGACCTACACAGATTTAATTCAAAAACTATCCGCAAGGGGCGTGACTTCGTTCGCCGTTGATCTTATTCCACGCATTACCCGTGCCCAACGCATGGATATTCTAAGTTCAATGTCCTCTATCGCAGGTTATAAGGCGGTTTTGTTGGCGGCGTCCGCGCATTCCCGATTGATTCCAATGATGACGACTAGCGCGGGGACGTATCCTCCCGCAAAGGTGCTTGTTCTGGGGGCAGGGGTCGCGGGTCTTCAGGCGATTGCAACCGCAAAGCGGATGGGCGCGCAGGTTGAGGCATTTGACACGCGCCCCGCAGTCAAAGAACAGGTTCAAAGTTTGGGGGCGACATTTGTAGAGCTTGGTCTTGACGGGGAGACCGAAGACAAAGGTGGATATGCAAAGGAACTTTCTGCAGATGCCCACAAAAAAGAAATGGAACTGATTGCGCAACATGCGCGATTGGCCGATATTATTATTACAACAGCCCTAATCCCCGGAAGGGAAGCACCGCTATTGATCCCAAAAGCTGTGGTTGCTGAAATGAAAAAAGGGTCGGTGATTGTTGATATGGCTGTGGAACAGGGGGGCAATTGCGAGTTCTCCCGAATGGGGGAAACGGTTGTGGAGCATGGAATCACCATCATCGGCGCAACGAATCTGCCGGCAACGGTTCCAGTCATTGCAAGCCAGATGTACGCAAGGAACTTATGGAATTTTCTCTCCCTGATTTATCAAAATAATGCGTTAAAAATAGATATAGCAGACGAGATTATTAAGGCAACGCTTGTCACGCAGAATAGGGAAATTGTGAACGAGGCGGTTAAAACCGCTGTCATGAAAGGGGGAAGGTAAATGTCGTCGCAGATTGCAGGTCTTTATATTTTTATGCTGGCCGCTTTTTTAGGGTATCAACTCATCCAGAGGGTGCCGCCGCTTTTGCACACCCCATTGATGTCTTTTACCAATTCCATTTCTGGGATTTCTCTGGTGGCTTCTTTAGTCGCCGCGGGAGCGAATTACAGCGGGATGGCAACGGTTTTAGGAACCATCGCGGTCACCTGCGCGACCATCAATGTGGTCGGCGGATTTCTGATCACCGATCGTATGTTAAAGATGTTCAAAAAAAAGGAGACGAACTAAGATGATTATTGCTATTGCTTACTTTATCTCATCCGCTCTTTTCTTGCTTGGACTCCGGGATATAACCCATCCTTCTACGGCGCGCCGGGGAACAGCCCTTGCGGCATTGGGCATGTTCATTGCGGTTGTGGGGACATTGCTTCATCAAGACATTGTTGATTACCGATGGATTGTCACGGGGCTTCTCATCGGAACGATTATTGGCGTTCCAATGGGTCTTAAAATCCCCATGACGAAGATGCCGGAACGAATTGCGCTTTCGCATTCTTTTGGCGGGATCGCCATTGCGCTCGTAGGGGTGGTGGAGTATTACCGCCACGCAGGCGTGATGACAGCAGTTCAAATGGGAACGATTGGCTTTGAGGTCTTTTTTGGCGCCATAACCTTTACCGGAAGTCTGATGGCGTTCGGAAAACTTCAGGAATTGCTTCCCGGTCGGCCCATGACTTTCCCAAAGCAAAATATCATCACGGTCGGATCAATTGTCGTCGCAATTGCGCTAATATTTTTTCTGGTTGTCTCACCCACGTCTACCGGCATCTTCAACCTGCTTCTGGTTTTAAGTTTTGTCTTGGGGGTATTAGTGGTTCTGCCGATTGGCGGAGCCGATATGCCTGTTGTCATCTGTCTGCTTAATTCCTATGCAGGTCTTGCCGCCGCTGCTTCTGGATTTGCCCTCAACAATATGGTCTTAATTATTTGCGGAGCACTCGACGGCGGGTCAGGGTTCATTCTTGCGCTGTTAATGTGTAAGGCGATGAACCGTTCGTTTTCAAATGTTCTCTTTGGCGCATTTGGCACGATAGTGGCCGCTCCTAAGGCGGCCGCAACAGCAGAAAAGCCTACGATTCGAAGCGGGACACCAGAAGAAGTCGCAAAGCTTTTCAAACAAGCCAAGTCCGTTATTGTCATTCCGGGCTATGGCATGGCCGTGGCCCAAGCACAACATACCGTGCGAGAGTTAGCATCTATTTTAGAGAAAAACGGCACAACGATTAAATATGCCATTCATCCTGTCGCAGGCCGAATGCCCGGACACATGAATGTGCTTCTCGCCGAGGCCGATATTCCTTATGACAAGCTGATTGATATGGACGATATTAACCCAGAGTTTCCCCACACCGATATTTCGTTAGTGATTGGCGCGAACGATGTGGTCAATCCTGCGGCAAAAACCGATCCAGCCAGTCCTATTTACGGTATGCCCATTCTGGATGTAGAAAGTTCTAAATTGGTGTTGGTGTTAAAGCGGAGCATGAATCCGGGTTTTGCGGGAATTGATAATGAGTTATTTATCAGGCCCAATACCATGATGGTCTTTGGTGATGCCAAGCAAACGCTCCTCAAGATCACAGCCGCGCTTTCAGCCTAAGGGTGATTCGACAAGCTCACCATGAACGGTTTTTTTCAGACACTCCGTTCACCATGAGCCTGTCGAAGGGTGTTTGGCAGGTCTATATCGTCCGTTGCGCGGACGGAACTTTGTATACGGGCATAACGCGCGATGTTATTCGGCGCGTGGCAGAACACAACGGCGCGAACAGGGGCGGGGCGAGGTATACACAAGGGCGGCGGCCCGTTCTGCTCTCGTACGCAGAGGCAACACCTTCCCGTTCTTCTGCGCTAAAACGCGAGGCGGCGATCAAGCGCCTTTCCAAAGCCAAGAAGGAGATGCTGGTTCTTGTAGTAAATTCCCCCTTAAAAAAGGGGCACCGTGCCCTGCGAGGGGATTAAGGGCGTTGTAATGAGAGGTTTACGAATATGGCAAAACAATCCGTAACAAGCACAGACGAAAGCAATACAAGAAATCTTGTGTGTGAGTTCCTACGGTTATTTTATAATAACGGCTGGGTCACAGGCACTGGAGGGGGTATCTGCGCTGGTTTTGCGAAGGATCAGATTTTGATGGCACCCACAGGGGTTCATAAGGAACGCGTTTTGCCTGCCGATCTTTTTGTCGTTAATAGTAAAACTGGCGAGATTATTCGTTCCCCTGAAAGAGCGTCATTGCGTCTTTCAGAATGCGCCCCCATTTTTTGCAAAATTATACAAGCACGAGGCGCAGGGGCTGTTTTACACAGTCATGCCCTTTCAACTGTTTTGGCCGCAGATTCATCTGACGAAAAAGATTCCATAGCGATAGAAAGGCTTGAGATGCTAAAAGGAATTGCAAACGAGAATAATAAAAGCCGTCATCTTGTGCCAATTATCAGTAATACCATGTACGAACGGGAGCTGACTGCGTCTATAGAAGGTGCGCTTCTCGATGAAGCGTTCTCACGTTCGTTTTGTATTCTGGTGCGAGACCACGGCGCTTATATTTGGGGAAAAGATATCTGGGAAGCCAAACGCCACGCCGAAGTCTACCATTTTTTATTTGAAGCAGTTGTTGCCCGACAACAGATGCGAGTTAATAATGGACACGCCCCCACTTTTTGAAGCAGAGGCAGAAGCGATTGCGTACGAAAAGGCGAAGGGCCGGGTCTTACGGGCCTCCTCTTGGTGGAAGCAGAAATGCTCGCAGGGAATTTGCTCTTATTGTCATCAGAAGGTGACGCCGTCTGAAATCACAATGGATCATGTGGTTCCGCTTATTCGCGGGGGGCGGTCTGTGCGAGG
>CAYJXH010000113.1:0-5272 GCA_964373975.1 uncultured Nitrospirota bacterium
GAGTCCCTTCTCCCCTTGGGGGAGAAGGTTAGGATGAGGGGTATTACAAAAATAGTCTTATGTACATAGAATAATGAGACCGTTAATAACGACCAAGTTCAGCGGCGCACGCTATTTGCGCGTCAGATGGAACGCCTTGTTTGGGATATGCTTACTGCTTACCTTTTACGCAACCGCTGATCATTTGGTGCTATTTTGAACCTGCAGTACAAGCTTCGTAAGCAACGATGAGCATGCCACCAATAAAGATTATCACTGCCGTAACTATAGCCCAGAGCATTAGAGATTCTCCAATTTAGCAATGCGACGGAAAGCTGCGTGATTCACAGCAATAATTCCAGCCGTAGTGCCAGCAACCGCAATCGTAGCCAAAACCACTACGACAGCTTCAGCGGTGCGAAAGTTTTGTGCCAACCATGCGATTAGCGACACGTCAATTGCGACAAGTGCTACGAAAACAACCTTGAGCCAGCCAACGGTTTCCTTGATACGCTCACTTTGTGACATAGACTAGCTCTACTCATGAATAGCATCCGTTTTTAGTATGCACATTGTAGCACACACGTTGCAAAATCGCAAAAGTGACACGGCCTAACCACCCAAATTGCGGGATACCATGACCCTTAACCCCTTGCCACGACAGGGACTTGAATCTTTTCCCTTTGCAGAAGCACTTTTTTGTATTCCACCGAGATGACCTTTACGAAATGCGGTAACACCTGATCAAAATCTTTTAAGATATTTTTAGCCTTTCGGCTTTTTGTATATTGGGCGTGTCGTTCAATCAATCCTTTTAGAAGCGCCTGATCTCTCGCATCCGTAACCTTCTCTAATGCAACTAATGACAGATTACATTGCTTCTCAAAATGATTCTCATCGTTTAAAACAAATGCCACGCCACCACTCATGCCCGCCGCAAAATTGCGGCCCGTTTTGCCCAACACCACCACGACGCCGCCAGTCATATATTCACAGCCATGATCGCCCACCCCTTCAATTACCGCAGTGGCGCCGCTGTTTCTCACGGCAAACCGTTCCCCGGCCATGCCATACACATAAAGCTCTCCAGAGGTTGCGCCATAAAGAGAAGTGTTGCCGATGATAATTGTTTCTTCTGGAACAAAGAGCGTGCCCTCTGGAGGAGAAATAATCAACTTGCCGCCACAGAGACCCTTGCCCACATAATCGTTTGCCTCTCCGATCAAATTAAGCGTAACCCCTTTGACACAAAAGGCCCCAAAACTCTGCCCCGCAGAGCCTGTAAATTGAAACTGTATTGTGTCTTCCTCTAAACCGTTCTGCCCAAACCGGCGCGCGATCTGTCCCGACAGCATGGCCCCCACAGTGCGATGAATGTTCCGAATCTGAAATTGACCCGACACACCCGCAGTCGGCGTCCCGACCTTTTTTTCTAAAAGCGTTTCTTTTGCAGAGGCAATAAGCTGATGATCTAACGCATCTGTCAGGCCGTGGTCTTGCTTGATAACACAGTGCGTGGCAACATCCGATGCAACAATGGGCTTATGCAACATCGCGGAAAGATCAAGCCCCTTTGCCTTCCAGTGGTCTAGCATGGCATCTGCTTTTAACAAATCAACGCGCCCGACCATGTCATCTATTTTTCTAAAACCAAGACTGGCCATGATCTCCCGAACCTCTTCCGCCACATAAAAAAAGTAATTGATCAGATGCTCGGTCTGGCCTGTAAATTTCTTTCTTAAGGCGGGGTCTTGCGTGGCGATTCCCACAGGGCAGGTATTTAAGTGACACTTCCGCATCATGATACATCCGAGAACGATAAGCGGCGCAGTCGAGAACCCAAACTCCTCGGCACCGAGCAATGCGGCAATGACCACGTCGCGGCCAGTCTTTAACTGCCCGTCCACCTGAAGCCTTGTTCGGCCCCGCAGATTATTTAAAACAAGCGTTTGTTGGGTCTCGGCCAAGCCCAACTCCCAAGGGGTTCCGGCGTGTTTGATTGATGCTTGCGGAGACGCGCCTGTTCCACCGGAATCTCCAGAGATGAGAATCAGATCGGCATGGGCTTTGGCCACCCCAGCCGCAATGGTCCCCACCCCCACCTCTGAAACGAGCTTTACCGTTACCAAGGCATCCGAGTTGACATTC
Source organism: uncultured Nitrospirota bacterium (assembly GCA_964373975.1). Classification (GTDB taxonomy): domain Bacteria; phylum Nitrospirota; class Nitrospiria; order SBBL01; family SBBA01; genus JACPZM01. The sequence goes on from CAYJXH010000113.1 coordinate 2,128, forward strand.
TTTAAATCAAAAATAAGCTGTGCCAGATCTTCAATCGAATAGATATCGTGATGCGGCGGGGGAGAGATTAACGTAACCCCCGGTGTAGAAAAACGGGTTTTGGCAATCACCTCATCTACTTTTGCGCCGGGCAACTGACCCCCTTCGCCGGGCTTTGCCCCTTGCGCAACTTTAATCTGAAGTTCTTTGGCATGGACTAAATAATCTGTGGTAACACCAAACCTCGCGGAGGCCACCTGTTTGATCGCACTGTTTTTAATCGTGCCGTATCGCTCGGGGGCCTCTCCCCCCTCGCCCGTATTACTGCGCCCCCCGATGGTGTTCATGGCCACCGCTAACATTTCATGCGCCTCTTTGCTAATGGAGCCAAACGACATCGCCCCGGTGGCAAACCGTTTCACAATTTCAGAAGCAGGCTCCACGTCAGCAAGAGGGACGGAATCGGTTTTCTTAAATTGAAGTAATCCGCGCAGGTTAGAACGCCGGCTCTCATCATTAACCTTTTGGGAAAAGGCTTTGAACGATTCATCATTTCGCAGGGGACGGTCCCCATTTTTTTGCGTCGCGTGTTGCAGGGAATAGATTGTTTCTGGATTCCAATTGTGATGTTCGCCTTGGATTCTATAATTATATTCTCCGCCATAATCCAACTGGCGGGCGGGCAGTGGGGTGTGATAGGCCAATTGATGGCGGCGGATAACCTCTTCGGCAATCAAGTCCATCCCCCCGCCGCCAATTCGAGAAGATGTTCCGGCAAAGTAGCGATCAATAAAACCAGCATCCAGTCCAACCGCTTCAAAAATCTGGGAGCCGCAATAACTTTGAATCGTTGAAATGCCCATCTTTGAAATAATTTTTAATAAACCTTTATCAACCGCCTTGATATATTTTGCCTCCGCAGTTGCTTCGTCAATGGTCTCGGGCAGATATCCGTCCCGTCCCATATCCACCAATGTTTCAAAGGCCAAATAAGGATTGATAGACCCCGCGCCATATCCGATTAAAAGCGCGAAATGGGAGACCTCGCGGGCCTCACCCGTTTCAATGGATAAGCCAACCGCAGACCGAACCCCTTCCCGAATCAGATAATGATGCACAGCGGAGATCGCAAGCAGTGATGGAATTGGCGCCATCGTTTCATTGACGCCGCGATCACTTAAGATAATAAAATTGTGCTTATCGGCAATGGCCTCCATGGCGGCTTGATAAATTTTTTCAATCGCTTTAGCCATGCCAGTCGCACCCTCTGCGGCCACAAAAAGAATCGGAATGGTCTTGGCCTTGAAATGACCGCCACCATCGTCGCTACCGGCGTCGGCGTTCCGACTTGCCGAGATGGATCGGATTTTTTCAAGATCGCTGTTGGTGAGAATGGGGGTGCTAATGCGAATTCTTCGGGCATGTTCCGGGGTCTCGCCCAGAAGATTGGCCTTTGGCCCAATGGAGGTGGCCAGGGACATCACCAGTTGTTCCCGAATGGGGTCAATGGGGGGGTTTGTCACTTGCGCGAAAAGCTGTTTGAAATATTTAAACAAAAGTGCAGGGCGTTCTGAAAGAATGGCCAGCGGGGTATCGGTTCCCATGGAGCCAATCGCTTCTTCTCCCGTCACCGCCATGGGCGTCATCAGTATCTTTAAGTCTTCAATCGTATAGCCGAAAACCTGCTGTCTTTGCCGCAAGGTGATATGATCTGGTTGCGTGATGTAGGTCGGATCGGGAAGCTCCTCGATGCGAATCCGATTGGCTGAAACCCATTGCCGATACGGGCGGCGTGAGGATAATTCTGCTTTAATCTCTTCGTCGTCAATAATTCTTCCCGCACGCGTATCCACCAAAAACATCTTGCCCGGCTGTAATCGCCCCTTGGCAATAATTTCTTCGGGTGCAAAAGGAAGAACGCCTGCCTCCGAAGATAAAACGGCGAGGCCGCCTTTGGTAATCATAAATCGGCCCGGCCGCAAACCGTTTCGGTCCAGCGTGGCACCAATTTGTATTCCGTCGGTAAACGCAACGGCGGCGGGGCCGTCCCACGGTTCCATCATTGCCGCGTGATATTCGTAGAATGCGCGCCGATCTAAATCCATGTGCGGATCAGCAGACCATGCCTCCGGGATCAGCATCATCATGGCGTGCGGCAGAGACCGTCCTCCCATCACCAGAAATTCAATGGCATTGTCCAGACACGCCGAATCACTTTGTTGCTCGGCAATAATCGGATAAAGCTTTTTAATGTCGGCCCCAAAAAGCGGCGAGTGGAGTTGTCCTTGACGCGCCCGCATCCAGTTGATGTTTCCTTGGAGGGTATTGATCTCTCCGTTATGACAGATATACCGATACGGATGCGCCAACGGCCACGTCGGAAAGGTATTGGTGGAGAATCGGGAATGAACGAGTGCCAGCGCGCTTTCCATGGACGCGTCCGCGAAGTCTTCGTAAAAGAGCGGAATCTGAAAAGGCAGGAGAAGCCCCTTGTAGACAATTGTCCGGGAAGAGAGACTAACGACATAGCACGTCTCTTTCATGGGTAATTTACACAAAGCACTTTCTACTTGCTTGCGAATCAAGTAAAGACTTCTTTCAGGGTCTAGCGACCCAGGCGGAATAGTCGCCCCGTTGGGTCGCCTGGAAGTGTTGTTTGCAGAGGTTGCATCTCCGATAAAGACCTGCCGAATTACGGGCAGGGTTGATTTTGCGGACTCGCCAAGAGAGTCGGTATTAACCGGAACCGTCCGCCATCCAAGCACCTTCTGGCCTTGTTCGGTTATAATGGTTTCAAAGAGACGTTCACAAGATTCCCGTTCTTTTTTGTCATTGGGTAGAAAAACCATTCCCACGCCGTATGCGCCTTGCTCCGGGAGATCAAAATCGGTGACGACCTTTTTAAAGAAGGCGTGAGGGATTTGTATCAAAATCCCAGCGCCATCGCCCGTGCAAGGATCGCACCCAGAAGCCCCGCGATGGCTCAAATTGTTTAGGATCTGAAACCCTTTTTGGACAATGTCGTTTGAAGGGGTTCCAGCAATGTTGACGACAAACCCAACCCCGCAACTATCGTGTTCGTTGGCCGGATTGTATAGACCTTGTTTTTCAGGAAACCCGTTTTTAAAAAGACGTAACGACGTCTGCGGACGATTATTGTTCATTT
>CAYJXH010000114.1:0-5185 GCA_964373975.1 uncultured Nitrospirota bacterium
ACTTCAAAAATATGGCATTGATTCTTCACGCACCGGCAAAGATTAATCTTTATTTAAAAGTTCTCAATCGGCGGCCGGATGGATATCACAACCTCCTTTCCCTGATGCAGATGATTGGGCTATACGACACCCTGACGTTTCAGGAAGAGGGGGCGCATATCCGATTGGAGGTGACAAAAGGAGCGGTGCCAATAGACAATACGAACTTGGTTTTAAGGGCGGCGCGCATGCTTCAGAAGGAGATGGAGAAAACGCATAAAATAAGTCGTGGCGTTACGATTCGGCTTGAGAAAAATATCCCCGTCTCTGCCGGTCTAGGCGGAGGCAGTAGCGATGCCGCGGCCACACTCATAGGGCTCAATAGGCTTTGGTCGCTTGGATTATCGCGTAATCATCTTGCAAAAATAGGCGGATATGTGGGTAGCGATGTCCCCTTTTTCTTTCATGGGCCAATCGCATGGGTTTCGGGAAAGGGAGACGTGGTACGACCCCTGCGGGTGGTACGACCACTGCGTCGTGCCACAAAAACCGATTTCTCTTCCTGCGGTTTTACGGTGCTGGTTTTTTCTGGCGACCCTGTTTCTACGGCAGACGTCTTTCATCACATTGGGGAGGTGATGGATTTGACAAAGCGTAGAGACATCCTTAATATGGGTCATCGTGAACTGCCCCAGCATTTTGAAAACGATTTAGAGAAGGTCACGCTCACGGCACAGCCTAATCTTGTAAAGGTTAAAGTTCTTTTGGAATCTTTGGGGGGGCAGGGGGCGTTGATGTCGGGGAGCGGCCCAACGATATTTGCCCGTTTTAAGAATGAGGATCAAGCAAATTCTGCGGCCGCTTCAATGAGAGGGTTAGGCTACAAAGATGTTTGGGTTGCAAAGATGTTGGAACGCGCCCCTCGCGGCTTTGGCGGTGTATGGGGCACGGATCGTTTTTCAGATTCAATATAAAGTTTAATTTGGGGCGTCGACAAGCGGCAAGTCACGAGAATTTGGATCTCGCATTCCCAGGTTCGAATCCTGGCGCCCCAACCACCCCATTCGCACGCTATTTGATTATATTTTTTCGATGAGTTTATGCGGGTTGTGATTCGGACACGTTTTGTCTGAACAACGTTCTGGAATGGTTTTAGTGCCAACCATCATCAGTGCCCCGCAAGGAACGCCTGTTATCTTTTTATACTGACAAAAGTTCCCCGTCGGTTTTGCCTTGGTTGTGTTTTTACAATCGGGGTAGCTGGTGCAACTGTAGAAAACACCAAAGCGGCCTTTGCGCTCTCCCATAAATCCTTTTTGACACATAGGACAAGCAATACCGGTGTGATTGAGCAGTGCGGAATTATCTTTTTTGATGTGCTTACATTTTGGATAGTTACCACAAGCAACAAATCGCCCAAAACGGCCGTCACGCTCAAAAAGGTTTGCTTTATTACATTTAGGACAGACCTCCCCTGTGTCCTTGGGGCCAGCCAGTTCGGTCCCATCTGCCATACGCGCACCGATACATTCGGGATAGTTTTTACAGGAGAGAAATTTCCCGTTGTGAGACAGTTTAATAATCATCGCGCCATTACACTTTGGGCATTTTATTTTTTCATCTGCATCCCCCAGTGTCGTTGATTTATCCAGAGATTCTTTTTCGGCAACCTCTTTCTTAAATGGCCCATAAAATTCAGTCAGTGTTTCCGTATATTGTCGTGTGCCATTAGCAATATCATCCAGTTTATCTTCCATTTCAGCGGTGAATGAGTCACTGATGTAATGCGCAAAGTGCTCTTCGAGAAAGGTGCTCACAACTTCACCCGTATCCGTGGGCTTGAGTGCCTTGCCCGCTTTTTCGACATAACCGCGATCAACGATTGTCTTAATGATGGAGGCATAAGTTGATGGGCGGCCTATGCCCCGCTTTTCAAGTTCTTTGACGAGTCCCGCTTCGGAATATCGGGGGGGAGGCTCCGTAAACTTGGCTTCATCCGTTAGATGAACAAGGGTCAATGCCTCCCCCGTTGTTACGCTGGGAAGCTCCACATCTTCGCCACGCGCCGCAGGATCGGCGGCAAGCCAACCGGGAAAGATAAGGCGTGATCCCGTAATGGAAAAATCGGGAATGGCCGCGACGCCGCCTGCAACGGGATCGGCTGTTCGCAGTGGCCGTGCCACCGCAGAGGTCGTTACGCTATTTGCAAGAATGGTCGTGCGGGCAAGACGCGCGTCTACCATTTGTGAGGCAATGGTGCGCGCCCAAATAAGTCCGTATAGTTTATTTTCTTCGGGAGTAACGTCCTGTTCGACCTGACGTGCATCGGTTGGACGAATGGCTTCGTGCGCTTCCTGTGCATTTTTACTTTTCGCTTTAAACACCCGCGCTTCCACGCATGCCGCACCATATCGTCTTGTAATTTCTTCAATAATGATCGCTTGCGCATCGGAAGAAAGCATGGTGCTATCTGTACGCATATAGGTAATCATTCCTTTTTCATAGAGTTTTTGCGCAACCATCATGGTTCGCGAAGGGGCAAAACCAAATCTGGAACTGGCCGCCTGTTGTAATGTAGAGGTAATAAAGGGCGCTTTGGGTGTGCGGGTCACCCCGCTTTCTTTTACGTCACGGACACACCATGGCACAGCAAGACCCATACTTAAGATATTTCTAACGCGCGTTTCGTCACGAGGTTCTTCGGTACACATCAGTGTCATTTCAGCGCCGCTTTGCGTTTTGACCTGCAACTTGAGTTTCCAGTAGGCTTCAGAAATAAATGCTTTGATCTCGCGTTCGCGCTCAACCAAGATACGAAGCGCAGGGGATTGTACCCGACCCGCAGAAAGGCCATACCGTACTTTTTTCCAAATGAGGCCAGAGAGGTCATAGCCCACAAGCCTATCGAGCACCCGCCGCGCTTCTTGCGCGCGCCGCAAGTTTTCATCAATCATTCGCGGATGCCGCAATGCCTCCTCAATCGCTTTTTTTGTAATCTCATGAAAAATAATACGGCGGTAGTTCTGAATGCCGCACGCTTCTTTGATATGCCACGCAATGGCCTCACCCTCACGATCCGGATCGCTCGCAAGCAAGACCTCATCGGCTTCTTTTGCAAGCGCGGCAATTTCACGCACGATATCGTCTTTTTTTTCAGAAATTTCGTAACGCGGCACAAAGCCATCTAAAATGTTGATGGCATTTTTATTGCTTTTTGGCAAGTCGCGAACATGCCCCACACTGGCTTTAACAATGTATCCAGCGCCCAGATATTTGTTGATCGTTTTGGCCTTGGTCGGAGATTCCACGATCAGCAAGGTTGTTCCTTTTTTTTGAATAGCCTTCACGGTCTCTTTTTGCTTCTTTTCTGCCATAGCTCTCTTACCTTATCTACATTCGAACGAAAAACTGCCCAACCAACTGACGCACAACACCCTTTAATTCTAACCCTAATAGAGAATACGAAACAACCGATGGCGCTAAAAAAGATTCTTCAATAATTGTATTGATCTGTTTGGGTTCTAACGAGAGAAGCTGATACAGTTTGTCTTCATCTCCGACAAGCACAGGCAATACTTTTGACGCCTGAACTGGCGCAAATAGAGGAAATGAATTGATCTTGTTTGACTGCAGGGGCATCTCTCCTTGTTGTCGGCCCGCCTTGATTTGCGGCAGGAGTTCCTTGAGAATATCCTGAATATCCGCAACCAATTTTGCGCCGGACGCAAGCAGATAGTGAACCCCTTTAGACGTCTCGGAGAAAATGGATCCGGGAACGGCAAAGACCTCCCGCCCCTGTTCCATCGCAAAGCGCGCGGTGATCAGCGATCCGCTTTTTGTCGAGGCCTCAACAACCACGCATCCCAACGAAAGGCCGCTGATCGTTCGGTTTCGTTGGGGAAAATAATGCGGTTCAGGATGCGTCCCCATGGGGAATTCGGAAAAGATCAGGCCGTTTTCAAGAATATCATTATAGAGTTTTCGATGTTCTTTAGGATAGATATGATCAATGCCGCACCCCAACACGGCAAAGGTTCTACCGCCCGCAGAAAGGGCAGCACGATGTGACACACCATCAATCCCTTTTGCAAATCCGCTGACAACCGTTACGCCAACACGCGCCAAATCCCCCGCAAGTCGTTCAGCTACCGATTTTCCATAAGCGGTCATATTCCGCGTTCCCACCATCGCCACAGGATGAAGATCGTTCCCTATTTTTCCTTTTCGATAGAGAATCGGTGGGGGATCATAAATCGTTAAAAGCAGCGATGGATATTCAGGATGCGTCAAGGTCAGAAGCGTTACCCCGTCTTTTTCGATTTTCTCTATTTCCTTCTTGGCAGGATCAAAGTTCTTAAATGTGAGAATGTTTTTTGCGACTGCATCGGAAATTCCTTCCACAGTCCAGAGGGCATCTTCGTCTGCGGCAAAAACGGCTTCAGGGGTTTTGAAATTCTCGATGAGCCGTTTGTAGAGAACAGCCCCCACGCCCGAAACCTGTTTTAATGCGATCCAGTGAAGATACGATTCCATAGAAACCTAACTAAAAATGTGGCTCATGGTCATTGTTTATTCTCCCGCGATACAAACCCTATTGTGCGTCTCTGCTTAAGATCGGGAGGTTTCATTAACGCACGGATAGCGTCAAATACTGTCTTGAACTGTGCATCATACTTTTTTTCTATGGCATCAAACTTTCGGGAGAGATCGGCATGAGACGCAAGCATCTGCCGAAGTCGCACAAAGGCGCGCATGATTTCGATATTCACCATAACTGCCCGGCGGCTACGCAAAACAGTTGAAAGCATTGCGACGCCCTGTTCAGTAAAGGCGTAAGGGACAGCGCGACGAAGCCCACCCCAACTTGAAGTCACAAACTGTGATTTCAAGTTGGTGAACTCCTCTTGACTTAACTGAAACATAAAATCAAGAGGGAAACGTGCAATGTTACGCCTGACCGCCTGAACAAGGACGCGGGGTTCCACCTCATATATCTCGGCCAAATGCGTGCTCAACATAACCTTTTGTCTTCGGATCAGAAAAATACGTGACGCGATCTGGTCTATCGGGATGAGTAATTTTTTATCTGCCATATCCCACTTTCATGAACCGCTCCATACTCTAACCCTAAAACCGAATGGCCGCCTTTAGAGAGGCCACCTGACTTGCAAGGCGGGGGAGCATCGGCTCTTCCTCGGAAGATGTT
>CAYJXH010000115.1:0-5178 GCA_964373975.1 uncultured Nitrospirota bacterium
CCAGCCTGTTTTAGCCACGTTGTAATTTCGCTCCCTTTAAAACATTGTCCATTTTGCGAGTAGACCATCATGTGCATGGAGAAGATCGCGTTCCATCCGGGGGCATTGTCTTCCCCCAAAAACATATCCTTAACGATAATCGTTCCCATCGGATTTGTCGTTGCATAGAGCTTATGAAACAGGGCCTGATTTTCCGCGTAGGTTTGATAATGCAATATATCGGATAAAAAGACAACATCAAAGTTTGCGGGAAACGGATCGTTGTTGAAATTGCCGCCAACCAAAGAAATACGATCCTCCATTTTCTCTTTCTCGATGTTCTTCCGTGTGATGGGCAGGGTTTGGGGGAGATCAAATAACACGGATGAGAGGTTCGGATAGCGTTTACAAAACGCGAGTGAGAATGTCCCTGCGCCTCCGCCAACATCTAAGAAGGAGCGATACGAGGCAAGATCAATCTTTTCAGCGAGCGACGGGGCAATCCGCTGTCCCATGCGATGCAGGACATTGAGTGTCAGCTCCGAAAGATCGGGCCGATTCATAAAGAGATTTCCAATTACTTTTGGATGTCCCGAACGAATAATATCTTCAAGATTTCCCCACGCATCCCACTCTGCGTCTTGCAGTAACATCAGCTCTCCCATGTAAAAAGGCGATGTCTTTACGAGGAATTCGGAAACCATCGGGGTATTAAGATAGCGTTCCCCGTCGCACGTGATGACCCCGATAACAACCAGTGCCGAAAGCAGACGTTGCGTAAATGCAGGATCGGTCTGTATGAATGCAGAGAGTTCGTCGGCAGAGTTTTTACCTTCCGACAGCGCGGTATAAATATCGAGTTTTACCGACGTGAGAAATATCTTGGCGTCCCAATAATAGCCAAGCTGAAACAATGACGGCGCTGATAGTTCCTTCCCCAATGGCGATTCCTTTCTTACTTAGCCTCGCAGGGGTCGTACCCCCGTCCTTCGTCGAACTCATAATAATCAAAAAGGGTTTGAATCTCGTTCCGATCCGTCAGGCCGCCTTGGACTTTAAAGTTGGTGAGTTTCTCGGTGAAGTCGTCCCTGAAACCTTTTTTTTTCGCATAGTCGTTCCAGATTTCAATCTGCTCATTATTGGGTTTTTGTCCCATCTGAAAACACCATTCTAAAATTGTGTTATTGGTGCCGCCTTGATGAACACGCTCCAAAACGGCGGTGTAAGATACACCAAGAAATTGACAGCACCGCGCATCAAAAAGCCCAGTCCCTAAATTGCTATGGTATGCGACAGGAAGTAAGTCTGCCGCTTTTAACCGAATTTTATCAAGCATACGCGCAAAATAAACAATGCCGTCAACTGTGTCGTATGCACTACAAGGGTATTTCATATTAGGGCGCAGTATCTCACTTCCAAAGACAATTTACAATGGCACGGCCTGCTACGACAGCGGCCAGTCCAAGAAATAGGCTTGCAACAATGTTTGTTACCGCGACAGCGGTCATACCATTACGGAAGGCCGTGACGGTTTCATTTGAAAAGGCAGAGAAGGTTGTGAATCCGCCAAGGAGACCCACCACAACTAGGGCATAGGCTTCCGGCCCAAACAGCCCCTGAACCTCAATGAGTTCGATCAAAACACCCATGACCAAACAGCCAGTCAAATTTACAACCAATGTTCCCCAAGGAAAGGAGGTTGTCGGGGCAATCGTCTGCGCAAATCCACTCAACCAGTAACGAAGAATAGACCCAGCGAATCCACCAATACCAACGAGAAGGACACGCATAGACTAAGATTCGTACGGGAAAAAAAGACTGCTGACCCGGATAACACAGCGATCTTTTGGGTAGGGCATAATCTCGTAGGGGTTTGTGCCAAAAAAAGGCACGGCCATGGCCTGCACCACATCGAGATCGGGTTGACCGCCGTCTCCCTTAATAAACAGACGATACTGACCAATGCCATCTTCCCGATCCACCATCAGAAACCACGCAATCTCAATGCCGCAGATAATTGCACGGCGACTCTCTGGAACCACGTCCGCTTCTCCTATAGGAAGCGCTTCGACTGTTTCTTTAAGGTCTAAAATCTTTTGCTGGTCTGCTGGCGTAAATGTAAGCGTTCCTAATTTTGCGGTCGCGTTTCGCATAACACGAGGATAGGACATCTGTTTTGGAAATGCAACTTAATTTGACACTTTTTTGATTCATGCGTATATTCGACATGGAAGATAAGACATATCCAATGGGAAGGGTCGCTCAATGAGGCTCGCAGAAAAACTGCTTCTTTTTCTATCCAGAGAACCAAAAAGGGCATACGGCGAAGATGAAGAAAACAATGTGGATACTGCCCTTTCTTTATTATGCAGGGTTTTTCCTAATTTTGTTGATATGATTCAAGGAAAACAGATTGTTGACTTTGGTTGTGGTGTCGGCAATCAGACGACTGCTTTAGCCCGAGGCGGGGCAAAGCATGTGTTGGGGCTAGATTCAAATCTTAGAGGTTTAAAAAAATCTGCCGCGTTGGCTTTAGTATATTCCGTTCAAGACAAAGTCGCATTTACCGATCGTATTACCGAAGATCACAAGGGCAAATTCGATATCGTCATCTCTCAAAACAGTATGGAACATTTTAATGATCCCGTTGAAATCATGGCGCAAATGAAATCAATGGTTACGCCTGAAGGGCGTATATTGGTCTCCTTTGGGCCGCCATGGTTTGCCCCTTACGGCAGTCATATGTATTTTTTTACTAAAGTTCCGTGGGTGAATATCTTCTTTTCAGAAAAAACAGTTATGAAGGTTCGGTCCTATTTTAGAAATGATGGGGCTACAAAATATGAAGATGTCGAGTCTGGGTTGAATAAAATGACCGTTGCCAGATTTGAACAAATCATCAACGCGAGCGGCCTTGATATTGTCTACCAGAAATATGAATGCGTAAGAGACATGGACATTCTGTCGAGTCTGCCTATCATCAGGGAACTCTTTATCAATCATGTCAGTTATGTTCTTAAGAGATCTTCCTAAAATTTTACTGTCCAGTCTGCTTGGAGGTTTGCCGTGTCGCTGTGCACTGATCAATCAATTCTAACCCTTCTCAAAATACAAAAAGAGCGTTATCCCAACAAAGGCTTTCTTTTTTTTAAAGAATTAGAGGTGACCTACCAGCAGTTTTTTGATCGGATGGAACAGGTGGCTTATGGGCTGGCACGATTTAAAATTGAGTCTGGCGATAAAATTGCGATCTGTCTTCCCAATTGTCCTGAATCTCTTTTTGCTTTTTTTGGCATTTTAAGACGCGGCGGCATTGCCGTCCCATTGTCTCCTAATTTAAAAGAAGACCAAGTTGCTGACCGCTTAAACCGTTCGGAAAGCCGCGTTTTGATTACAACCGCAAGCCTTTACGCATCCATGCGATTACGGCGTATGGAACTCCCCCGATTAGAGCAACTTTTTTTTGTGGGGGATAGAGGGCGGGAAGGGTTTGTCTTTTCATCCCTTTATTTTTCCGGGCCTAAAAAAAATGAAATAGCCGTTTCCCCAAAACTTCTGGCAGTGCTGATGTATTCCTTGGATGCAAAAGGGGAATCTTTTATGCAGGAGAATCTTATTGCGGACGCAGATGCGTTTGTAGCGGCCGCACAAATGACGGAACAAGACTGTTTCTTTTATCCCTTACCATGGCTTGACTCACACCGACAAATAATTTCTATGCTTGCGTCTATAATTGTCGGAGGAAGTGTTATACTGTCGGAACGATTTTCCACCAAGGGTTTTTTAAATGTCATAGCGCGGCATCGTACGACGGCCTTGTTTGGCGGGAAAGAAACGATAAAAGATTTATTTGAATTGGAGGAGGCAAAGCAACACGATCTGTCTTCGCTTCGTTTTTGCGCCTGTGAGTAAATATGGAAATTCTACACGATAAAAAAAGAGCATGGATTGAGCAGTTTTTTTCCCATACTGGAAGAAGCTACGATAGCGTGGTTAATATCTTTACCCTTGGGATAGACCGCCTTTGGAAGAAAAAGATCGTAGAAAAGCTGTCTGCGCCAAAAAGAGTTTTAGATCTGGCCTGTGGCACGGGTATCCTCACGATGGCCATTGCGAAAAGATTTCTAAAATGCGAAGTCGTGGGGGTGGATATCTCATCGGACTATCTTGAAGTTGCATGGCGCAAGGCCTTTAAGCATAAAATTAAAAATGTTTCATTCATTCTTAGTCCGGCGGAAGAGTTTACATCACAGGCGTTATTTGACGTTGTAACGGCATCTTATTTGGCTAAATACGCCGATATTCCCCTCCTGATTAAAAATTTGTCCGGCATGATCGCCCCCGGAGGCATTCTCATTTTTCATGATTTTACCTATCCTAAAAGTCCATTTCTGCAATCGCTCTTTGCAGTGTATTTCAGTTTTTTCCCCCCTATAGGCGGACTTTTCTACCCCGAATGGAAAGAAGTTTTTCATGAACTACCCAACGTTATTCGGGAGACAAAATGGGTGGCGGAGATTACAGCGGCATTGAAACGAGAGGGTTTTTGCGATATTCAGGTAGAATCTTTGACCTGCGAAGGCTCTGCCATTGTGAGCGCCTCTAAACCTATTGCTTAATCTTCTCTAAAAACAATTTCTGAAGTTTCGTCATCTTGGGCGCAATCACAGCCTGACAGTAGCCCTGATAGGGATTCCTTTCGTAATAGGCTTGATGATAATCTTCCGCAGGATAAAACTCTGGAAGGGGAAGCACTTCTGTTACAATCACATCTTGCCATACCCGTGCCGCATGGGTCTTTTCAATCACGTTGCGTATCATTTCTTTTTGCTCGGCTGTATGATAAAAGATCACGGAACGATACTGCGTTCCCGCATCGGCCCCTTGACGATTGAGCGTGGTAGGGTCATGCAGGTGAAAGAAAATCTCTAAAATTTCTCTCAAGGAAATAATCTCTGGATTAAACAGAATCTGTACCACCTCGGCATGTCCTGTGGTTCCAGAGCATATCTGGCTATAAGTAGGGGAGGGAATACTGCCGCCGCAATAACCTGATATCGCAGACGCTACCCCATTGAGTTTAGCAAAAACGGCTTCGATGCACCAGAAACAGCCGCCCCCTATTGTGATTTTCTCCATAAGACCATCCCCACCGCAATCAGCATAACAGAAAAAGAGAGCGATTTTAAAATCATTTCA
>CAYJXH010000116.1:0-5036 GCA_964373975.1 uncultured Nitrospirota bacterium
CCAAATCCTTATTCATAAAGATGACACAAAACCCGATGCGATTCATCTTTTTGCGTGGCCTTTGGATACGTCTCTTTGCAGATAGGCAAGGCTTTGGGACAGCGCGGATGGAAATGACATCCAGTTGGTGGCGCAATGGGAGAGGGGATATCTCCTTCTAAGTGAACGCTCTCCTTTTGGGTCTTGGGATCAATTTTAGGCACCGCCGATAAAAGGGCCTGCGTGTAGGGATGTAACGGATTCTCTAAGACCTGATCTACCTTTCCATACTCAATGATGCGGCCCAAATACATGACCGCAACCTCGTCGGCGAAATACTCAACAATGGAGAGATTGTGGGTAATAAAAAGAAAGCCCAGCCCTAAACGTTCCTGAAGATTTTTGAGGAGATTGAGTATCTGCGCCTGCACCGAGACATCCAGCGCGGAGGTTGGCTCATCGCAAATAAGCAACTTTGGGTTTACAGAAAGGGCGCGTGCGATTGAAACCCGTTGACGTTGTCCCCCTGAAAACTCGTGTGGATAACGGCCCTTTGCATCGGATGAAAGCCCTACTTGTTCTAATAACGCAGTGAGCCTAGCCGGGATATCCGCTTTATTCGTATGGGTAACCCAAAGCCCTTCAGATAGAATCTCTTCAATGGTCATTCTGGGATTTAATGAAGCGTAAGGATCTTGAAAGACCATCTGAAAATCTTTTCGCAGATTGCGTAATTCTTTTTTAGAAATGCTCCCAAGATCCACACCGCAAAAAGACACTAACCCTTTTGTCGGCTGAATCAATTGAAGAATGGCCTTGCCGGTTGTGGTCTTTCCGCAACCTGATTCACCCACCAACGCGACAGTCTCTCCTGCATTGATTTCAAAAGAGACGCCGTCTACCGCTTTAACGACTCCTGCCACAGAACGGAATAGCCCTTTATAAATTGGGAAATGAACGGTGAGCGCGGAAACCTGCAAGAGTGGGGGGCCAATAGAAGATGCGCCATGCTGTATCACCTGTTGTTTCGGTGAAACACTCTCCCCATCATCCCATGTTGGCCCCGTAGGTGAGAGCAGGTTTGTCGCTGGTGTTGTGTCATATAGGTGGCATAAAACGCCGCCATCATCCCCCTCTTTTATCCATTTGGGCGGTACGGGTTCGCAAATCTCCCAAGCCCAATCACAACGGTTGGCAAAACGACATCCGGTAAAGGGACTTAAAAGGGAAGGCACTGTCCCACGAATCATGGTAAGCTGTGACCCCCTTTTTGATTTATAGGGCAATGAATCAAAAAGCTTCTTTGAATACGGATGCAGAGGATTTGCGAAAAAGGCGTTCCGATTCGCCTGTTCTACAATTTGGCCCGCATACATAACGGCCACTTTGTCCGCTGTTTCGGATACCACCCCCAAATCATGCGTAATGAATAAAACAGCCATACCGCGCGCCTTTTGAAGCGCACGCAAAAGGTCTAAAATCTGGGCCTGAATGGTAACATCTAGCGCAGTCGTTGGCTCGTCGGCAATCAAAAGATCAGGCTCTCCTGCCAAGGCCATCGCAATCATCACCCGTTGTTTCATTCCGCCCGACATCTGGTGCGGGTATTCAAAATAACGATGTACAGGATCGGGAATGCCCACCTGATCTAAAAGTGCCAATGTGCGCTGATAGGCCACTTTTTTGGTTTCTGAAAAGTGGTGTAAAATCACTTCGGAAATCTGATTCCCAATGGTCATGACCGGATTGAGTGCTGTCATCGGCTCTTGAAAGATCATGGCGATTTTCCTGCCACGCAACTTTCGCATACCCTCTTCCGGCAAGAGCAATAAATTGGTACCATTAAGAAGGATCTCGCCGGAGATAATACTCCCCGGAGGCGGAACAAGGCGAAGCAGTGAAAGCGCGGTCATTGATTTTCCACAGCCGGACTCCCCCACAAGGGAAAAGATCTCCCCTCGGTGAATATCAAACGAGATATTATCTACTGCGCGAACCAAGCCTTCGTCCGTATCAAAATAGGTACGAAGTCCTTTGACCGAAAGAACTGGCGCGCTCATGACGACTTTCCCTTTAACCGTGGATCCAATGCGTCTCGAACGGCATCGGAAAAAATGTTGGCCGACAAGACCAGTCCGAACATCATCACAAAGGCCGCCGAAAGCGACCACCAGACAATCGGTTCGCGCGCCATCTCAAGGCGCGCACTGTTAATCATATTGCCCCACGAGATCATGGAAGGATCAACGCCAATCCCCACATAAGAGAGAACGGCTTCGGCAAGCACCAGTCCGGAGAAATCAAGCACGGCTGAAATCAGAATAATGTGCATGACGTTCGGAAGAATATGGCGCATAATAATCTGCCCATGCGAAACCCCCAGCGCCCTTGCGGCCTGAACATATTCAAGCGTGGAAATCTTCAGCGTCTCACCCCTCAACAGCCGGCATAGGCCAATCCATCCGGTGGTTCCTAAAATCAAACATAAAAAGAAAAGCCTGACATCGGCACGCTCCGCGCTACTTTTAAAATCGTCTGCGTGGGTGTCCATATAAATCTGAAGAATAAGAACGGTCGCGGCAATAAGCAATACCCCCGGCACGGAGCTTAATGTTGTATAGAGATATTGTATAAGGTCATCTACCCATCCCTTAAAATAGCCCGCAGAAATGCCCAACAGCACGGCAAACGGAAGCATAATCAGCGTGGTCAATGTGCCGACGACAAGCCCGGTTCGAATTGCCTTTAAGGAAAGATATAAAACATCTTGTCCCACCTTATCCGTACCCAAGAGATGTCTTCCCGGATAAAGAAGCGGCGGATAAATGCGGGACTTCGTCCCCGCAGGCGTCGTCACGCTCGCCGAATCTTCCACGGTCTCTTTGGTGTATAGAACTTTTGCTAGAGGCGCAGAATAAGTTTTTTCAACATTAACGCGCAATGGCTTTATAAGAATATCTAATGCGGATAAAACTTCAGGCGCGTATTCCGATTCTTTTTTTTCGCTTCCAGAAAGTTTTAACCGGAAATGGAACGAATCAAGCAGTCCGACAATGAGATAACAAAGCAATATAACCCCTGCGGCCATTGCCATGGGGCGTTTAACAATTTGTCTTGCGGTCGTGCGAAGACGTGATGAGGTCTGCGACGGCCCTTTCCGCAACGCATAAAAAATAGGAACAAATGTCGAGACCAACAGAAGATAAATTAAAATATCGGTCCAAAGAAAAACAATCTTCATGAAAGCCTCACCCGCGGATCGGCCCACGCGTAGGTAATATCGGTTAATATCAATCCCACAATATAGAGCACAGAACCCAGAAAAACCATTGCCCGAACAATGCCAAAATCTTGGCTGTTGATGGCGTCAATGGTGTAACTCCCTAACCCCGGAATGCCGAAAAATGATTCTGTCAAAAGTGCCCCAAGAAAGAGCAAGGGAATAACCACCACCACCCCCGTTAAGATGGGGATCGCGGCGTTTCTTAGAACATGGCGAAAGAGGACAAGGGATTCAGAAAGCCCTTTGGCGCGGGCGGTGCGAACATAATCCTTTCCGATCTCTTCTAGGAAAAGGCTTCGATACCATCGGGTGCCATTTCCAACGCCGGACAACAGTCCTATAAATATCGGCAAAATTAAAAACTTTATCATAGACAGCCCTTCGTCAAATCCAGAAATCGGGACGAGACGAAACAGTTTTGAAAATAGAAATTGGCCGCCAATAATGTAGAACAAGGCCGAAATAGACAGCATCGCAACGGCAATAATCACTCCCCAATAATCAATGTAAGTTGCGCGAAAAAAGGCCAGCATCATCGCCGCAGTAATGTTGATCAAAAGCCCGATCATCAACCCCGGAACGGCAATGGCTAAAGAAGGCCCGATCCTTTCTTGAATGTCGCGCCCGATATCGCGGCCGTCGTCAGCGTGGCCGAAATCGAATAAAAAAAGGGAGACCGATTTGTCAAAGAAAATCGTCTCGGTGAATTTTCGTTTTCCTTTTTCCACCCCATTCACAAGCAGAGGTTTATCATAACCATGTTCCTTTTTCCATTGATCAATCGCCTCGGGCGTAACCCGCTTTACCCCCAAGTGCAAACGGGCCATATCGTTCGGTGTATTCACCACAAAAAAGAGTGTAAAAGTTAGAAGATTTATTCCTATTAAAATCGGAAGGGTATAAAGAAGTCGTCGAAGAATATAGGCGGTCATGACGATGTCTCACTTTCCCGTCTGCGATAGAGGATCACTGCCGGCAGAATGCAAGCCGCCAATATGCCTCCGAGCGTGACCACGGGCCAAAAGCGTGCGCCATTCCATTGATCGCGTCTCATCACGCGGGCAGGCAGGTCAAGCCGAACATATTTAAGGGTATTATAGGCGATGTTGTTTGGTTTAATGTTGGCATACCAGATATGGTAAAGCCCGAACACTTTTGGATGAAAACCCGTGGCCCACGGAAGGTCGCGATTAAAGATTGCAACCATTTTATCAATCACTTCTTGGCGCACTGGCCCATTCTCCATATTTCGCATTTGATCAAACAAACGGTCGAATTCAGGATTGGAATAATTCGTTGCGTTCTCTCCGCCTTTGCCAACCTTTGCGTTTGGGCCATACAGAAGGAATAGGAAATTTTCAGGATCAGGGTAATCGGCATGCCATCCCCATTGGAACATTTGGGCAGTTCCTTTTTGCATCTTATCTTGAAACCGATTGTAGTCGGTGTTGCGAATCACCAGCTCAAGATCAATCTTGGCAAACTGTTTTCGCAGCCAATCAAAACGCGCCTTATCATCTGGGCCGCTCCCTGCCGTATCAAAATATAAAATCAGCGCGTTCCCCGATTTTGCCTCCCGGCCAGAAGGATATCCCGCTTCTGTAAGCAACGCCTTTGCTTGTTGTATTGATTTGCGTTGAGGCGTATCCTTGACCATATCATAAACAGCGCGGTTGATGCCGAGCGCGCCTTCCCGATACCCAAAGATGCCGGGCGGGATCGGCCCCTGCATTGAGATGCCGCGGCCATTGTTGAAGATCGCAATGGACTCTTC
>CAYJXH010000117.1:0-4819 GCA_964373975.1 uncultured Nitrospirota bacterium
CCTCCAAAATCGGCAATAAGTCGGGTATGCCGCCGCTCATAAAGCATCCCCACAAATAAAAAGAGCGCCCCCGTAGAAATGCCATGATTGACCATCTGAAGAATTGATCCGGTCAGTCCCTGCGGATTCAGCGCGAACATTCCCAACATCACAAAACCTAAATGGCTGACGGAAGAATAGGCCACCAACCGTTTTATATCTTTTTGAGCCAACGCCAAAAATGCCCCATAGACAATACCAATCAGGGAAAGCGTTACCATCAACGGAACAAAATAATGGGAGGCCGCCGGAAACAGGGGAAGGGAAAAACGGATAAAGCCATAAGTGCCCATCTTCAATAAAACACCCGCAAGGACGACCGACCCCGCTGTTGGCGCATCGGTATGGGCATCGGGGAGCCATGTATGAAACGGAACCATTGGAACCTTAATGGCAAAGCCCAGAAAAAATGCCAGAAAAAGCCATTGCTGTATATCAAGCGGCAAATTCATTTTGTAAAGATCGAGGAGATTAAATGTAAATGTCCCTGTTCCGTAGGCAGGATTGTGATTGAGAAAGTAAACCGCAAGAATTCCCAAGAGCATGAACAGAGACCCAAACAGGGTAAAAAGAAAGAACTTAATGGCCGAGTAAAGACGGCGACCTCCGCCCCAAATGCCAATGAGAAAATACATCGGCACCAGCATGACTTCCCAGAAGATATAAAAAAGAAAGAGGTCGAGCGCCATAAAAACCCCTAACATACAGGTCTCTAAAAAAAGTAGCGCGACGTAATATTCCTTCGTCCGTTCGTGAATGGCCGTATAAGAACTGACAATCGCTATGGGGCTGATGATCGTCGTTAAGAGAATCAGTAAGAGGGAAATCCCGTCTATTCCCAAAAGATATTCCACCCCAATGCTCGGAATCCAAGAGGCCTTTTCGGCAAACTGCATGTTAATATCGGAAGGATCAAAACCCAAGAGCAAAAGGAACGACAAGATCATTGTAACAATCGAAATTCCAAAGGCTGTATGACGGATTGCCTTATGATTTTCCTTATTGATAAAAAGCATTGCCGCACAACCCAGCAACGGCAAATAGACAATCAATGACAAAATTGAAACATTAAAAACATTACTCATAAAAAACTCCTACTTAAGATAAGCCGCAAAAAATACGATACAGCCAGCACAACAATGCCAGCCACCATGACTAGCATATAGTTTTGAATCAACCCCGTTTGCAGTTTCCGACACTGTTTTGAACCGGCCTCTAAAAATGTAGAAAGGCCATTCACTGCGCCATCTACAACACGAACGTCAATCATCTCCGAGACGCGGCTTTCTAATATCGTGAGAAAACCGGCCGCATTCACAAATCCATCCACGACATAAGTATCAATCTTCCATGACCAATCGGCAATCTTCTTTGCGGGCGCAATGAGTACGAATTTATACGCTTCTGTGGCGAACGCCTCGTATCGCGCCAACGGCACCTTCGCAATGTAAAGAAAAACGCCTGCTCCTTTACGATAGAACCAGTCTATATCCACGCTGACAAAAAGCCCTGGCTTGAAAAACTTCCTCAAAAAGAAGAAAGCCAGCGCCGTTATGAAAAGCATATCCAAGGCAGAGACAACATGCCCCATTGTATAAGGATGATAGTGCACAGGAAAGGGCAGGAGGCGATAAAGAAGATTCGGGAAGATGCCAATCAAGACGCACATTATCGCCGCAAATCCCATGCCCCATCGCATATTAGAGGGCGGATCGGTTGTAACAATACCCGCGTCTTTTCCGAAAAAAACAAAATAAGGCAGTTTCAACCCGGTATAGAGGAATGTCCCGCAGGAAACGACGGTTAAAAGAACCATCACCAGCGCCTGATGATTCTCCCCTGCCGCCGAGATAATCATTGATTTGCTCACAAATCCGGAGAAAAAAGGAAAGCCAGCAATTGACAGTGCGCCAATGACATAAAAAAATAATGTGATGGGCATGGACTTATAAAGCCCACCGAGTTCAGTCATTTTCCGCTTGCCAGTCATATAGATAACAGACCCCATGGCCATCATGAGCAGTCCCTTATAGAGAATATGCGAGAAGGCATGCGCCGACGCGCCGTTTAAAGCCAATGTTCCGCCCGCAGTGGCCGGGTCGCCCATCCCAACGGCCGCAACCATGTAACCCACTTGGCTGATAATCCCGTAGGCCAACACCTTACGAATATCGTTCTCTAATAGGGCGTACACCGCGCCATAAACCGTCATCACAACACCAATAACCATCAAGACCTCGGTGCCAGAGAACGACCGGATCAGCAGGTAAACAGCGGTCTTGGTCGTAAATGCACTCATAAAAACAGTGCCCGTTATGGTTGCTTTCGGATAGGCATCAGACAGCCAAGCATGGAACGGAACCGCCGCCGCATTGATGAGAATACCCAATAGAATTAAAGTGGGGCCGATGCCGCCTAAAGCAATATGAGAAAAAGTAAGAACACCTTTTGCGCTAGAGACATAAAGGACAATGCCAATCAGAAGGAAAACCCCGCCAAAAATATGAACCATGAGGTATCGCATTCCCGAACCCCAGGCGTCGGGGCCTGCATACCAGACTAAAAAGACGGAAGAAAAGGCCATGATCTCCCAAAAAAGAAACAGAGAAAGCAGATCGCCCGAAAAGACCGCGCCTAATGCGGAACCCGCATAGATAAAGGCGGCAATGATCTCTCCCCTTTGATTGACATGAAGGGCATAAACCATTCCGATAAAAGTGCTTAGCGTAAATACCGTACCAAAAAGAAGACTCAAGCGATCAACTCGCCCAAAGACCATTTCCACCCCCATCAAAGAAAAAAGGCCATAAGTCCCTTCGGGCGTCGCCAATACTGACAAAAATGCAATCAGAGGAACACCCCATTGCAGGATTTTTCGGTGTTGTTCTTTTAAGAACGGAAATGCAACTGCCGCGACAAAAAAAAGAATGCCGGGGTGTAACCACTCAATCATTATAAAAGCCTTCCTTCTTTGAAATAAAAAGAAACCCAAGCAATTTAGAAACGACAATAATCAAGAGCGTTGCCCCGAGACCAAAGACGGCATAAAAACCCGGGAGCGACTCCCCGGGCAAAACGGTATGTTCCTTTGGAATAGAAAAGTCGGTGATCAGCAATAACGCCAGTAGCACAAAAAAAACAGCCCTTGCCTTTTTAAGCCAATCTGCATTTTCGAAATATTGTTCTAATTTCATTTCACCACCTGCATTCTATTTTACGACCTGCATTTATTTTATGACCTGATTGACAAGCACTAATAATCCGTCGGGATAAATCCCCAAAATAAGAGAAATGGCCGCGCTAACAACCAACGGAAAAACCATGACGAATGATTCTTTCACTTCAACATGATGCTCCCCATGCGGCAAAGCAGGCTCCGCTTCAAAAAATGCTTTATAGATAATTGGGATAAAATAGGCGGCATTTAAGAGCGTGCTCACAACCAAAACAGCCAGCAAGCCGATTTGACCTGACTCAATGGCCCCGAAAGCCAAATGCCATTTTGTTACAAACCCAGACAATGGAGGAACCCCGATCATGCTCAATGCACCGACCGTAAAGGCCGCCATCGTCCATGGCATTTTGCGGCCAATCCCACCCATCTGCGAGACTTCCGTTTTATGCGCGGCAACATAGATAGACCCCGCACAGAAAAAAAGCGTAATCTTCGAGAAGGCATGGTTCGCTATGTGCATGATGCCACCGGTCATGCCAATGGGGTTTAACAATGCCCCCCCCAAGATAATATACGAAAGCTGGCTGACCGTGGAATAGGCGAGGCGAGCCTTTAGGTTATCCCGTGTCAACGCGTAAATAGAGGCCATAACAATTGTAAACGAAACGATCACGCCGGTTGCCACGCCCAAGCCTAATGCGCTCATCATTTCAACGCCAAAGACATGGAGGATGACGCGAAGCACACAGAAAACACCCGTATTCACAACGGCAACCGCGTGTAAAAGCGCGCTCACAGGTGTCGGCGCGACCATCGCCGCAGGAAGCCAAGCATGCACGGGCATAATCGCCGCTTTTGCAATGCCAAACAAGAAGAGGAAATAGATAATCCCCAATAGGGTTGGATTCGCCGCGTAAGTGAAAACGCCCCCTGTCTTAAAATCGAGCGTGCCAGAAACGACATAAGTCAATATCACGGCCGCCAGTAAGAACGCCTTGGATGTTCCCAAGAGATAAAAGAGATACTTATTTCCGCCCGCATACGCCTCGTCGGTCTGTTTATGGGTGACCAATGGATACGTCACGATGGTGAGCATTTCATAAAAAAGGTAAAGTGTCAGCAGGTTTGCCGAGAAGGCAACGCCCATTGTCATCGAAAGGGTCACTGCAAAACAGGTGTAGAAGCGCGTCTGGGCATGCTCATTGAGAAGACGCATATAGCCCATAGAATAGACCGTAGTGAGAATCCAGAGGAAAGACGCGGTCAGGGCAAATAGAAGTCCTAGCGGGTCTACGCGCAAGGCAATGGAAAGTCCCGGCAAAAAAGAAAGAACAGTAAAGTGAAGTATTTCCCCCGCAATAACATTGGGGAGCATTGACAGGACAATCAAAAATTTGAGTATGGCGGCGATGAGAGAACAACCCTCACGACGGTTTGGGTTCTTTCGATTTAGGACAATAAGGGCCGCCCCCAATAAGGAGACGATCATTGCCAAAAACGGTTTAATTGATTCTACTTCCATAGTATTCTCAAGCAACAGTATTCTCAAGCAAACAGAAAAACGCGTTGAAACCTTACCAAGTGTATTTTAAAAAGTCAAACAAA
>CAYJXH010000118.1:0-4735 GCA_964373975.1 uncultured Nitrospirota bacterium
GATTTTAAGATGTAAAAGAAGCAGACCACAGAGCATCTTGAACTGTCAATATCAAAAGGAGTATCTTTCAGGAGGCGTAAAGATGATTTTTTCTAAAAGGAGAAAGCGATTTATGAAAAAGGCACTGATTACAGGAATTACGGGACAGGACGGCGCGTATCTTTCCAAGCTACTGCTCGACAAGGGGTACGAGGTCTATGGCGCATTCCGAAGAACATCCGATTTACAATTAAGCCGGTTGCGGTTTTTGGGAATCGAAAATAAAATAAAATTTGTTCCCATGGAATTGCTTGAAATGACGAATCTCTGTCGGGGGATTGCGAAGGTAGCACCCGACGAGATTTATAATTTAGGCGCGCAAAGTTTCGTCGCATTGTCGTTTGAAGAGCCTATTTTCACAGCGGAGGTCACGGGAGTCGGCGTCTTGCGGATGTTAGAAGCCATTCGGGAGGTCAATCCTAGAATTCGATTTTATCAGGCATCCTCAAGTGAAATGTTTGGACATGTTCAAGCGATTCCGCAAAATGAAAAAACGCCGTTTTATCCTAGAAGCCCTTACGGTGTTGCTAAATTATTTGCGCACTGGGCGACTGTCAATTACAGAGAGTCGTATCAACTTTTTGCCTGTTCCGGAATTCTCTTTAATCATGAGTCTCCGCTAAGAGGATTTGAATTTGTAACGCGGAAAATTAGCGATGGCGTGGCAAGGATCAAGCACGGACTCGACGAAAAAATAACGCTTGGGAATCTTTCGGCAAGGCGGGATTGGGGATACGCCCCGGACTATGTGGAGGCGATGTGGAAAATGTTACAACTCTCGGAGCCGGACGATTTTGTCGTGGCGACGGGCGAAAACCACACGGTCCGCGAGTTCGCGCAGCACGCCTTCTCGCGTATCGGCCGACCTATTGAATTTGTTGGAGAAGGGCCTGATGAGAAGGGCATTGATTCTAAAACAGGGAAGGTCGTCATTGAGGTGTCCAAAGAATTTTTCAGGCCGGCAGAAGTGGATACACTTCTGGGAGACCCTTCCAAGGCAAAACAAAAACTGGGTTGGCAATCAAAAACCACATTTCAAGCATTAGTCGCTTGCATGGTGGACACCGATTGTAAACGGGTTTCGGACGACTGTTTATTGAAACATCCATGAAAGTCGCGTTGGTGCATGACTGGCTAACGGGGATGCGCGGGGGAGAGCGATGCCTACAGGCTTTTTGCGAACTTTATCCCGATGCCGATATTTATACCTTGTTGCATTTTCCAAAAACGGTCTCGCCGATCATCGAAAGACACCGCATTTACACAAGCTTTATTCAGCAACTCCCCTTGAGTCAAAAAATATATCGCCACTACCTTCCGCTCTATCCTCTGGCGATTGCCTCGTTTGATTTGTCGGGTTATGATCTGATTTTAAGCTCCAGTCATTGCGTTGCCAAGGGCGTTTCTGTGCCAAAAGGGGTTTGCCATATTGCTTATCTTTACACCCCCATGCGTTATATCTGGGATCAGTATGATATTTATTTTAACAAGGAAACCGCTTCTTATCCCGTTCGGACTGCAATGAAAATGGTAAGACCCTATCTTCAGCATTGGGACGTTCATTCCAACAGCGATGTGTACGCGTTTGTGGCCATATCTTGTTTTGTAGGGGAACGGATTTCGCGTTATTACAATAGGACGTCAGATGTGATCTATCCCCCTGTTGATTTGGAACGGTTCTCTGTGTCGTCAAAAGACGATGGTTTTTATCTGATGGTGACGGCGCTTGTGCCCTACAAACGGGTGGATTTGGCCATTTTGGCCTTCAATCAATTAGGATTGCCGCTTGTGATTATTGGGGAAGGTCCCGACAAACGGCGGCTTGCGGAACTTGCGGGGCCGAATATAACATTTTTAGGTAGTAAAACCGATCAGGAGATTAGCGAGGCTTATGCGCATTGCCGTGCGCTAATCTTTCCCGGAGAAGAAGATTTTGGTATTGTACCCTTAGAAGCAATGGCCTCTGGAAAGCCCGTCATTGCTTACGGAAAGGGAGGCGCGTTAGAAACGGTTGTTAGTATGAAATCCGAAACCAAAAATCCAACAGGCCTATTTTTTTTCGAGCCAACGCCCAAGGCCATTTGCGATGCCGTTGTTTATTTTGAACAACATAAAGAAAAATTTAATCCCGTCCGTATTCGGGAACATGTTAAAGCGTTTGGAAGAGAGCGGTTCATAAAGAAGATGGAACAGTATATAGTGAAAACGGTACAGGAGTTTAATGTTAAAGCGGCATCGTGAGTTTTATCAATCTATCTTATTGCTGATTGATTTTGCGTTGATCTCAATAGGCTGGGTCAGTGCCTACTGGCTTCGCTTTTATACCGATTTGATTCCGATTACAAAAGGGGTTCCGAATTTTACGACCTATCTAGCCCTTTTTCCGGCGGTGTTACTGGCATGGGGAATTGCTTTTAAAGCGTTTAATTTGTATCGGCCCCAGCGTGTTGCCTCACTCCTTTCTGAAGTGTGGGATGTGACAAAGGGGTGCGGTTTTATGACCATCCTGCTCGTCGCCATTAGTTTTTTCTTGAGGCAATTTGAATACTCCAGGGCTGTTTTTATTCTTTTTGGCGGACATTGCATTGTCTTGGTAACGATTAGCCGATGGGCGTTTCGCGCGGCGCTTCGTCTTGTCAAACAAAAGGGATATAACCTGCATGACGCTTTAATTATTGGCGCGGGCAGATTAGGGCGGGAGCTTGCGGGCAAACTCCACGCTCACTCCGAACTGGGTATAAATGTGATTGGCTATCTCACGCGGAAAAAAGAAAAGGTGGGGCAGGAATTGGATGGGATTTTAGTATTAGGGGTCTACGGGGACTTGTCTCACATTTTTACACAATACAATTTTGATCAAGTTTTCATTGCGCTTCCAACGGAATCTTATTCCCAGCTCACGGACATTGTGGCCTTTCTACAGGAGCAAACGGTGGATGTTCGGATTGTCCCCGATATTGTTTCTTTTATGACCCTGCAAGGGCAGGCGGAGCTTTTTGATGGTCTCCCTGTGGTCACTTTGCAAGCCACCCCCCTATATGGATGGAGCCAGCTTGCAAAACGCGTGATGGATGTTTTATTCTCATTCGCTATTCTGATGATTCTCTCCCCGCTTTTGCTTGTTATTGGCGCGGCCATTTTATTGGTATCCGGGAGGCCGATTTTTTATCAGCAGAAGCGGATGGGGTATGATGGTCGGGTATTTGAAATGATGAAGTTTCGTACAATGTCAAAAGATGCGGAAGAAAAAACGGGGGCTGTTTGGACGGTTGCAAATGATCCGCGCCGAACACCGCTTGGGTCTTTTTTAAGGGCGACGAGTTTAGACGAGCTACCTCAATTTTTCAATGTTCTGAAGGGGGAGATGAGTATTGTTGGGCCAAGGCCGGAGCGTCCCGAGTTTGTAGAACAGTTTAAACATAAAGTTCCAAAATATATGCTTCGCCATAAAATTAAAGCGGGGATTACGGGATTGGCGCAAATACGCGGCTGGCGGGGAAATACATCATTGGATGAGAGAATCAAATGTGATCTTGAATATATAGAGAAGTGGTCTCCCTTATTAGATTTGAAGATTATGGTCTTGACGGCTTGGCGCGGTTTTATTCATAAAAACGCCTATTAAAGGGGTTGTACGGTGAGTGTAGCTCAATGGTAGAGCACTGGTCTGTGGCACCGGTGGCTGCGGGTTCGATCCCCGTCACTCACCCCAATTCGGCATCTAAACCGTGAAAATATAATAAAAATACATATTTTTCACGATTATATTGACAAAACAGTGAAAATGTATAATTATGATACATGGCGAAAATACATAGTGTATTTAATAAGATTTCTTCCCTTCGCGAAAGATATTACAGGGCAGTTATTGGTAAAGATGCGCTTATTAAGCTTATTAGCGAGGCCGAAGTTTCTGAACAGGTTTATAATTCAAATGCTATTGAAAATAGTACGCTCACGCTTGAGGAAACAGAAAAAATACTGCTTCAGATTGATCTTGATCGGTATATAACGGAGCGGGAAATATTTGAAGCAAAAAATCTTGCTCGCGTTGTATCCTACATAGACAAAAGGGCTAAAGAGCAAGAGCTTGGCCTTGATGTTGTCTTGTTACTTCACAACATGCTCCTGTCTAATATTCGTGATGACATTGCCGGAAGATTTCGGATCGTCGGCGAATATGTGCGTGTCGGAAGTCATATAGCCCCTGCTCCAAAAGAAATCGTTGGCGGCCTTGAGAAAATGTTTTCAGAATATAATGCCGCAAGTCATGAAAATATTATCAAGCGTATCGCGCGACTGCATCTTGCTTTTGAATCCCTCCACCCCTTTATGGACGGAAACGGACGTATTGGACGTGTCATGAATAATTATTTATTCATACGAGAAGGTTTTGTGCCGATAAACATTAAGTTTATTGACAGAAAAAAATACTATGATGCCTTCAAAGAATTTGATGAAAGAGGCGCAACGGGCATTATGGAAGAGATTGTTGGTAAGGCGCTTACCAACAGTTATCACAAACGCTTGGCGTATTTAGAAGGCAACAAGATCGTCATGCTTTCTGATTATGCAAAGCGTAAAAAAATCTCTCATTCTAATCTTATCAATAAGGCGAACCGTCAAACCATTGAGGCCTTTTTAGAAAAAGGTGTGTGGAAGATTGGAGATGGAGGGAATCAAGCCATCTTTTCAA
>CAYJXH010000119.1:0-4702 GCA_964373975.1 uncultured Nitrospirota bacterium
ATTGGTGGAATCTTCTGATGGGTGGGAAGGATTTTATAGACGGCCTCCCCATTCTCGGTACGCCCCGAACGATCAATCGGAAAACCCGACAGCTCCAAAACCTGAAGATCACGCTGGAGCGTCCGTTTCCCATTCCCACGAGGAACCAACTCCTCAATCTCGTCTATAAGGTGTTTTTGCGTCACCCCATTTTTGGGGTGGCTCATAATGGTCACCAGTATTTTCCACTGACGCAAAGCCTGATCGCCGCGAGCCATGACATTCCCTCCTACGCTAAAAATTAAATCAAGTTATTATGTACCAGATGCTATCACACCCGAACGTCAAGTGAGGACGTATTGAAAAATAATAAAAGATATTTGGATAGGCCAAGCCGTCTCTAATAAAAAAGAAGGCTTTTTAATATAACGGAGCGGCTTGGCTCTTTGGTGGGAAACGCCTCAACAATAATGACCCAGAGTTTTGGATCGTTTTTACTTTGCTTAATAGACCATTTGCGTGTTGTCCCCTGTTCCACGAGTTCTTCCTCTCCCGTCATCGGAACGGGATGTATCGCACGCAATCCCTCCATTTTGTTGCGCGCAAGCTGTGTGGTGATGGATTTTTGTTCGCTAATCGCGAGCACACGATGGCCCGTGCTAAAAAGACTGCCCATCGCAAGAAGCCCAATGGACAAGACCAAGAACGCAATCATGACTTCCAGAAGTGTAAGACCCTTATTCCCAATCATGTCCATTCCATAAATATTTCCGAATGCGGCCCGTAATATTGACCGCGATCGCGACCGATTCATTTTTGGAATTGGTCAAGTAGATCGTCCCCATCTCGGAGGTTCCGTCAGACCCAAAGGTAGCACTATCTCCAATAAAACTAATACCGTCCATGGGAATTTTTGAATCCTTATTCGGAGCCTTTTTCACATTGGAGGAACTGCCAAAACGCACATGGCTGGGAAGCGTTTGCACGCCTAAAAAAGAGTTGTCATATTGCCTGACATCAGGGCGAAAGAGAATCGTTTCCTTTGTCCCCCTAGAAATTGCTTTTTGTCTTGCCAATCGTAACTGCGCAACCAAGTTGGCACTGGTGTCTCTTAATTGCTGATGGGGAATCTGCTCGGAATAGTTGGTAACGGCAAGGGTCGTCAACATCCCAACAATAGCCAACGCGATCATCATCTCCAAGAGCGTGTATCCGGCCTCGCTTCGCTTCATTTCGCTGGCCCTTCGATTTGATATTCTTTAATTTTGGTCAATAAGGTTTTGTAACTCACCTGCAATTTCTCTGCGGCCCTTGATTTATTTCCGCCACATTCTGTTAAGACCTTTTTAATGATTCGGGATTCCACTGACCGCACGGCCGCGCCACTTACCTCTGCCAGGCTCCCCGTGAAGGAAATTGCATCATCACTAGAATACAGAGGGGTCAGGCCAAAATCCTGCGGTGCCAACAGATTCCCTTCGCATAAAATAATAGCCCGTTCAATACAGTTTTGCAGTTCCCGCACATTGCCTTTAAACGGATGCGCGTTCAATAGCTTCATTGCCTCTGGGGATACACCCGAAACCTCTTTTTTTAATGTCATGGAAATCTGCGCAATAAAGTGTTCTATCAATGCGGGCAAGTCTTCCCGTCTTTCTCGGAGCGGCGGAATGACAATGGGAAAAACATTGAGGCGATGGTAGAGGTCTTCACGAAATTCCTTTTGCGCCACGCGGGAAAGCAGGTCTCGATTGGTCGCCGCAATTAGGCGGACATCGCTTTTGATATTCGTTATCCCCCCCACACGCATCACTTCCCCTTCTTCTAAAACACGAAGCAGTTTGGCCTGAAGGGTGATATCCAACTCCCCAACTTCATCTAGGAAAAGGGTTCCTTTATCGGCCAATTCAAACCGCCCGATCTTCCGGCCCACTGCACCCGTAAACGCCCCGCGTTCATGTCCGAAAAGCTCGCTTTCTAAAAGGTCTTTTGGAATCGCGGCGCAATTGATTGTAACCAGCGGCTTGTCATGACGCGGTGAAAGCAGATGCAGTGCCCGTGCAAACAACTCTTTGCCCGTGCCAGACTCTCCCAAAAGCAAAACCGTTGTTTTGCCCGTCGCCACCTTACGCATCTTCTCCGTTGCATCAGCAAGAGACTTTGCATTTCCAATAATTTTTGGAAATCCTATTTGGCCTGTTAGATTTTCTTTGAGAATCAGATTTTCTGTAACAAGCCGCTTTTTCTCCAACGCCTTTTCAATTTGTAAAATCAGATGATCTGGATCAAACGGCTTGGCAATAAAGTCGTACGCCCCCTCTTTCACTGCCCGGACTGCCGTTTCGATACTGCCATGCGCGGTCATTAAAATAACCGGAATTTCTGGCGAATGTTCTTTGACCGCGCGCAAAACCTCCATGCCATTTTTTTTGGGAAGTTTTAAATCTGTGACGACCAGATCAACACCGCCTTTTTTTAAGGCGGTAATTCCGTCTAGGCCATTGTTGATTAAAATAACATTAAACCCAACATGAGAAAGTGCTTGCGACAGCATATTCCCCAAGCTCTCTAAATCTTCTATGAGTAAAATTGTTTCCATGGTTAAAGTCCTTGGGTTGGGAAAGAGATTGTAAAAGTGGTTCCTGATTCTTCTTTACTTTCCACGGAGAGTGTCCCGCTATGAGAGAGAATGATTTTTTGTACCAAGGCCAGCCCCAGTCCGTTTCCTTTTTCTTTTGTCGTAAAAAAGGGAAGAAAGATTTTGTCTATTTGATCCGCAGGAATAGGCCTTCCCGTGTTATTTACTTTTATTTCAACAAAGCGATCCCCCAAATAGCCCGCAGAAACAGTCAGTCTTCCGCCTGTAGGTTCAATCGCTTCCAGCGCGTTTCGAATGAGATTCGACAAGGATTGCCGCATGAGCACTGGGTCTATTTCGGCCTCACAAGACTGGAATTCTGTCAAAAATAAAACCGTTGGATTGTCCAAACGAAACGAATCCAAAACGCTTTCAATCAGGGGGATCATCGCTGTTTTTTTCAATGTTAAAAAGGAATGCTTTCCGTAGGAAAGCAGGTCGGCAATCAATTGCTCCATGGTGGCCAATTCACGGATAATCGCAGAAGTCATTGTAACCCCCGGGTCTGCGGGTGAAAATTCCTTTGAGAGCATACTGGCAAAACCCAAAATAGTTCCCATGTAATTTCTAAATTCATGCGCGATAAAGGCCGACATCTCTCCCATAATAACAAGCCGCTTTTTTAAATCAACCTGTTCTCGCAACATCTTCATTTCGGTCAGATCGGTAAAGACGATAATGGCTCCGATCATCGTTCCCTTTGGGTCACGCAGGGCCGAGGTAGTGAGTCCTAGCCAGACCTTTTTCCCATCGGATCGCACGGCGAAAGATTCCTTTCTAATGGCATCTTTTTTTTGAGTCAGCGTCTCTTGCATAAATGTGGAAAGGGTATTATTTGCTCCGAAAACGCTGTCGCACCCTTTTCCTAAAACCGCCTCTTGCTTTAGACCCAAAATAATTTCCGCCGCAGGGTTGAGCATCATGATCTTTCCATCGCAATCGAACGTAACAACCCCGCTTGTCACACTGTGCAGAATATTTTTGTTCATCTGCTCTAAGACGCGTTCCTTCTGTTTTAATTGATGAATGACATCCTGAAAGGTGTTGACAAGCAATCCCCCTTCTTCTCTCTCTTGTTCGGGCTTCTCCGGGGAAGATTGCTTGAGAAAAAAACGACGAAGCTGTTGGTAGACTAAAAGAATGGCCAACAATGCTACGGCAAAAAGTAAGAATAAAATTAAAAGTGAGCTAAGGTTTTTTTGTGCCACTGATTTTAATTTCGATTTTAATTTCCGTTTACAGGCGTCTCTGAAAATACCAGTCGAGAATATTATTTCCAAAAAAGAGCGCGATAAGCGCACCCAAAACCAGAAACGGGCCAAACGGAATGGGATCGGATCGGCCCCGTTTGCGCGTGCCAATGAGTAATAGCCCCACAACCGATCCGGCAACAGAAGCCGTAAAAACAGCCAGCAGAACTTCCTTCCAGCCCAAAAGCGCACCAATCATGGCAACGAGTTTAATATCGCCGCCGCCCATTCCCTCTTTTTTCAAAAGGAGAATAGACAGGTAGGCAATGAGATAAAACAGGCCGCCACCCAGGAGTAGTCCCTCTAATGAATTTAGCCAGCCTGTGGGAAGCAGTGTGGATGCCGCAAGAAAAGAGAGCGGAATGCCGGGCAACGTAATAACGTCTGGAATAATTTGATGGGCAAGATCAATAAAGGTGATCACAACGAGAGCAGAGAAAAAGACGGCGTAGATCAGTGTGGCAGGCGTAGGGCCAAAACAATGCAGAATAAAGAGATAGCCAAAGGCATTTAAGAGTTCAACGGCAGGATATCGCCATGAGATAGGGGTTTTACAACTTCGGCAACGGCCCCGCAGGAAAAGAAAGCTGATAACAGGGATGTTGTCGTAAGCGGGAATTTGGTTTTTGCACGAAGGACAATACGAACGCGGAAAGACAATAGACTCTTTTGCGGGAAGACGATGAATGCAGACGTTCAGGAAACTGCCAATAAGAAGCCCTAAAATAAAGAAGGTGATCGTGAGGGTCATTGCAAGTTTAATCCTTCCCCGTGGAATTGCTTGATGGGGAGTCTACCATAGGCAGATCTCACCCGCAAGGTATGGATTATTAAA
>CAYJXH010000120.1:0-4668 GCA_964373975.1 uncultured Nitrospirota bacterium
GCTATCAGGAGATATTGACCGATCCTTCCTACAAAGGGCAAATGGTCACGATGACGTATCCGCTTATTGGAAATTACGGTGTCAATTCAAACGATATGGAGTCTAATCAAATTTGGGCAGAAGGGTTTATTGTTCGGGAATATACACGTTCGTCACTGTCCGAACCGCTAGACACCCTGCTTAAAAAAAATAATATTGTAGCCATTGATCAGATAGACACCCGCGCACTGACGCGCAAATTGCGTGACAAGGGGGCAATGCCGGGGATTATTTCAACACAAAGTTTTGATGAGACGGCCCTTTTGCAAAAATTAAAAAAAACGCCTTCTCTGGTGGGACAGGATTTAGTCTCACAGGTTACCTGTAAGAAAATCTATTCATGGAATACCACTGGAAAATTTCATCTGGTCGCTTACGATTTTGGCATCAAACAAAATATATTACGCATGTTGGCGGAACAAAATTGCCGCATAACTGTTGTTCCGGCGCAGACACCCTCCGAAAAAGTGCTGGCCCTGCAACCCGATGGCATTGTCTTATCCAACGGCCCCGGAGACCCTGAAGTGCTTGATTATGCCATTTCAAATACGCAGAAATTATTGGGTCAAAAACCGATTTTAGGCATCTGTTTGGGGCATCAGATTTTGGGACTGGCCTTAGGCGGGAAATGCTACAAGTTAAAGTTTGGTCATCATGGTGGAAATCATCCTATTATGAACCTCTCCACAAGGAAGGTCGCAATCACGGCACAAAATCACGGATTTGCAGTTGATCCCAACTCCCTTGAAAAGGAAATAGAGGTAACGCATATCAATCTCAATGATAACACCGTCGCAGGGATCAGACATAAACGATTACGGGCATCCTCGTTTCAATATCATCCGGAGGCAAGCCCCGGCCCACACGATGCCCATGATCTCTTTAAAGATTTTATCAATCAGTTATGAATGGTTTCCAATATAGAATAGACACTTGGATGCCGTAAAAAACCCCATGCCGAAACGAACAGACATTCATAAAATTTTGCTGATTGGCTCCGGGCCTATTATTATTGGCCAAGGGTGCGAATTTGATTATTCCGGAACGCAGGCGTGCAGGGCACTCAAGGAAGAGGGGTATCAGGTCATTTTGGTCAACAGCAATCCCGCAACCATTATGACCGATCCCGAAATCGCCGATGCAACGTATATCGAACCGCTCACCCTTGAAATTTTAGAAAAAATTATTGAGAAAGAAAGGCCAGACGCCTTATTGCCCACCATGGGAGGACAGACCGCACTCAATCTGGCTACGGGCCTATATGATGCGGGCATTTTACAAAAGTTTGGCGTTGAATTAATTGGGGCGAACTATCAGGCGATTTTGGCCGCGGAAGATCGCGGTATTTTCAAAGAGATTGTCAAAAGCCTTGGGCTTTCTGTTCCAAAAAGTGGTTGCGTTAAAAATATGCAAGAGGCGATTGATCTTCAAGTTACATTCCCAGCAATCATTCGCGCCTCCTTTACATTAGGAGGAACGGGGGCCAGTATCGCTTACAACCAAACGGAGTTCGAGACGTCTGTAGAAGCCGGTCTTACGGCCAGTCCTGTTTGTGAGGTCTTAATTGAAGAGTCTCTTTTAGGCTGGAAAGAGTTTGAACTGGAAGTAATGCGAGACCGAAACGACAATGTCGTGA
The DNA here is from genome assembly GCA_964373975.1 of uncultured Nitrospirota bacterium. Lineage (GTDB taxonomy): Bacteria > Nitrospirota > Nitrospiria > SBBL01 > SBBA01 > JACPZM01. The sequence continues at coordinate 1,676 of CAYJXH010000120.1, forward strand.
TAGTCTGCTCCATTGAAAATATAGATCCAATGGGCATTCATACGGGCGACTCTATTACGGTTGCGCCCGCACAGACATTGACGGATAAGCAGTATCAACTGATGCGGGACGCGGCAAAGAAGATTATTCGCGCAGTGGGTGTTGATACGGGCGGATCCAATATTCAATTTGCGATTCATCCGACAACAGGGCAGATGCAGGTGATTGAGATGAACCCTCGGGTCTCCCGAAGCTCGGCGTTGGCGTCGAAAGCAACGGGATTTCCCATTGCTAAAATTGCCGCGAAACTTGCAGTTGGGTTCACGTTAGATGAAATACAAAATGATATTACCCGCGCCACGCCTGCCTGTTTTGAGCCGACGATTGATTATGTCGTTGTGAAGATGCCCCGATTCGCATTTGAAAAATTTGGCACTGCCGATCCAATGCTCACCATAAAAATGAAATCGGTGGGAGAGGTGATGGCCATTGGACGAAACTTTAAAGAGGCGTTCCAAAAGGCCATTCGGTCGCTTGAAATAGGCCAGATGGGGCTTACCCCCACGCTTCTGACAGTAGAAGCGTTAAAGCAACGTCTCCCCTACCCCACTTATGACCGTATTTTTTATGTTGCGGACGCCATTCGGCATGGAATCTCTCTTGAGGAGATTTACACTGCGACCCATATTGATCATTGGTTTTTGGAACAAATTAAAGAAATCATTGAGATTGAACAGGCGTTAATTGTAGGGGCAGAAAATTTTCCACCCTTACTCCTGAAAGCAAAAAGGGCTGGATTTTCAGATCATCGCATCGGTGTGCTTTGTAATTATTCAGAGAAAGAAGTCGCCGATTTCCGAAAGAAGTTAGGTATTCTTCCTGTTTATAAAAGGGTGGATACCTGCGGCGGCGAGTTTGAAGCGCACACACCCTATTATTATTCCAGTTACGATCAAGAGTGCGAAGCCAACCCCACAAATCGGAAGAAAGTTTTGATATTAGGGTCTGGGCCAAACCGAATCGGACAGGGCATTGAATTCGATTATTGCTGTGTTCATGCCGTTTTGGCCATTCGTGAATTGGGGTACGAGGCCATCATGGTCAATTGCAATCCAGAAACAGTGAGCACCGATTACGATATTTCCGATCGCCTTTATTTTGAACCCTTGACCTTTGAAGATGTTATGGCCATTGTAGAAAAAGAACGGCCCATGGGGGTTGTGGTGCAGTTCGGCGGTCAAACCCCTTTGAAGTTAGCCGTTGCATTAACAGAGGCCGGGGTAAAGATTTTAGGAACCTCTTCTGATGCCATTGATTGCGCGGAAGATCGCGAACGGTTTAAAGATTTGATCCAGCAATTAGGATTACGACAGCCGGAAAGCGGCATTACAAAAGAGGTCTCGGAGGCGTTACGGATAGCCGAAAAGATTGAATTCCCCATTTTAATTCGACCTTCTTATGTGCTAGGAGGTCGCGCAATGGAAATTCTTTATGACCAACAAGACCTCAAGCGATACATGAGAGATGTCATACAGCCCTCTGGCAATCGGCCATTGCTTATTGATCAGTATCTTGAAGATGCCATTGAGGTTGATGTAGACGCGGTTTCAGATGGACACGATGTTTTTATTGGCGGCATTATGGAACATATTGAAGAGGCAGGCATTCATTCGGGGGATTCGGCCTGTTCCCTGCCTCCCCTCTCTCTTTCCGAACCGATTATAAAATTGATACGAGAGCAGACCGCTCTTTTGGCAAAATCACTTTCTGTCATTGGGCTGATCAATATTCAGTTTGCCGTCAAGAACGATCTGCTTTATGTTCTGGAGGTGAATCCGCGGGGGTCTCGAACGGTTCCGTTTGTAAGCAAAGCGACTGGGGTGGCATTGGCGAAGGTTGCCATGAGGGCAATCCTCGGCGTTCCGCTAGCCAAGATGGGGCTTACGGTTCCACAGCAGACGAATCATGTCGCCGTGAAAGAAGCTGTTTTTCCTTTTTTGCGTTTGGATGTTGATCCTATATTGGGGCCTGAAATGAAATCAACGGGAGAGGCCATGGGCATTGATTGGGATTTTGGCACAGCCTACGCGAAGGCACAGGCCGCTGCCTCCAATAAAATTCCTATTCAGGGAAAAGTTTTTCTATCGGTGAAAGATAAAGACAAACTTCAACTTTTTCCGATAGCAAAAAAACTTTCTGAATTGGGATTTTCCCTGATCGCCACGCGTGGGACAGCGTCTTATTTAAGAGAACGCGGCATTGTCGTAGAAGAGGTTAATAAGGTGAAGGAAGGCTCTCCCCATATCGTTGATCGTCTTGAACAAGGCGTACCTGTAAGAGAGATCACGCTTGTCATCAATACCGTGGGAGACCGCGTGTCCCAGACCGATTCCTATTCAATTCGCAAAACAGTTCTTCATCTAGGCATTCCTTATTTTACAACGCTTGCAGGGGCGAAGGCCGCGCTTTCTGGAATTGTCTCTTTACAAAAAGGAGAGATGAAGGTAACATCTCTGCAAGAATATTATTAGGAGAAAATATAATGTCAATACCGATGACGAAACATGGATATGAGCAGATGAAGGAGGAAATCGCGCGTTTGAAAAAGGTGGAGCGTCCCCAGAATATTGCCGATATCGCGGAAGCCCGCGCGCATGGAGACCTGAAAGAAAACGCGGAATATCACGCGGCGAAAAATAAGCAGAGCTTTATTGAAGGACGACTCAAGGAATTAGAAAATAAGCTTGCTGATGCAGAAGTGATCTCTATCCAGAATCTTTCCAACGAAAAAGTGGTCTTTGGAACCACCGTCTCACTCATCAATTCGGAAACGGGCGAAGAGAAAAAATACATGTTGGTGGGGACAGAAGAGGCTGACCTTAAAGAAGCGAAAATATCGGTGCAATCCCCGTTAGGCCGTTCTCTCATTGGGCATAAGGTTGGCGAATTCGTAAAGGTTGTCACACCCGCAAAAACAGTCGAATACGAAATCATAAAAATCACTATCGAATAGT
>CAYJXH010000121.1:0-4589 GCA_964373975.1 uncultured Nitrospirota bacterium
CACCGTCAGGGCCGCCCAGAACCACTCCTGCAACTAGGAACGGCTTAAGGATTACGAAATTTTAGCTGATATTCGCAATAAACTGCATTGATTTAATCCAATTAGCAATACATATGTATTGACAAAATGATTTATAGGTTGTATGCTTAAAGCATGAAGGGAAAGAGCAAGTCATTACAACTCCAGATCCGGATATCCCCTAAGGAGAAGGCGGCCATCGTCCGCTATGCAAAGACGGCCAACATGGGGATCTCGCAGTGGGTCCTAAGCAAAGCACTCCCATCTGGGCAAAAGGCGTTTCAGGAGCTGCTCGGCCAACTTAAAACCACAGCCAATCCCAAATACATCCTGGCGCAGATTCATGACATGCTCAACGCCGCTGGGGGGGATGAATTTGAGCTGATGGTTGCCCAGCCACTGGGGGTTGTCCTCAGCAACTACCTGGCGAATTATGTGGCCGCGATGATTGAATATGCGGCTGCCCAAAAGGGAAGAAAGGCGCCGTCCTGGACCCGGCAGGTGCCGCCGTTGAAAATCCCCGTCTTCGGGTCGGATTTAAAAAGCCTGCAGTTGTATCTTTTGACGCATTCGCCGCCGCCGTTCCGCCGCCGGAATGTATTTATTGACGCGACCGTCGGCCAAAGGGTCTAAGGAAATGTCCCAATTCAACAAAGAGGATATCTTGAGACTTTTCCATCTTCTGAACGACGAGATGGCCGCCGAGTCGCTGGAAGGAGAGGTCTATTTAGTCGGCGGGGCGGTGATGTGCCTGGTCTTTAACGCCCGCCCGTCCACGAGAGATGTGGATGCGTTTTTTAAGCCGGCGCAAAAGATGAGGGAAGCCGCGGCCAAGGTAGCGGCTAAAACGGGTATTCAACCTGATTGGTTAAATGATGCTGTTAAAGGGTTTTTCAGTGAACAGGGCGAATACGACGCATTTTTGGATTTAAGCCATTTGCGGGTGTTTGTGGCTAAGGCAGAATATCTCTTGGCCATGAAATGTTTGGCCATGCGCATAGGAGAAGAGTTTCAGGACGTGGATGATATTCGCTACCTCATTCGCTTTTTGAATCTAAAAATCTATCAGGAAACCATTGATATCATCACCCAGTATTATCCCCTGGAACGTTTCCCCCAAAAGACGCTTTACGCGCTGGAGGAAATTTTTGGTCAATGGAAATAAGTGTAGCGGTGGCTGGTATCATATTCCTGCTACACGTAGCAGGAATCTTAACCCAGGAGATGCCCCCCATTTTAAGGGGTGATGCCCATGCGCGATTACCGAAAAGACTTCGCCCCTTTTAAAGGGAAAATCTGGTTGAATGCGGCCAGCGAAGGGCCTTTACCGTTGGCCGGAGAGAACAGCAGACGTTGTCCAAAAGCGCTTGTAAGTAAAGCGGATATGAAGAAAATATGGGTAATGGAGGGATTGTTCTGTAGTCCGTTGCCACGGTTGGCCTTACAGACAAAGGCGTTTGTGAGGAGATTGTGATCAAAAACGTGAAAATAGATATACTTCTATCATGGTAAAAGTTTCCGCGGTATTCAATAAGATTCATTTACTCAGAGAGCGATATTACAAGGCGTCTACAGGCAAAGAGGCGCTTATCGCGCTGATTGGCGAAGCTGAAATCTCCGAGCAGGTCTACAACTCCAATGCCATTGAGAATAGTACGCTGACGCTTGAAGAAACAGAGAAAATACTCCTTCAGATCGACCTCGACAGGATTATTTCAGAACGGGAAATTCTTGAAGCCAAAAACCTCGCGCGCGTTGTGTCGTACATCAGCAAGAAATCCAAAGAACAGGAACTTGACCTGGATGGCATATTGGCGCTTCATAAAATGCTCATTTCAAATATTCGCGATGATATCGCGGGAAGATTCAGAGTGAGCGGCGAATATGTCCGGGTGGGCAGTCATATCGCTCCGGCGCCGGAAGAAGTTGCCGGAAGACTGGAAAAAATGCTGGCGGAATATCATGCCAGTCATCATGAGAGCGTTATCAAGCGCGTCGCTAAACTGCATCTTGCTTTTGAATATACGCATCCATTTATAGACGGCAACGGACGCATTGGACGCGTCCTCAACAACTATTTATTGATACGGGAAGGTTTTGTCCCGATTAATATTAAATTCATCGACAGAACAAGATACTACGGCGTTTACAGAGTTTGATAAAAACGGCGCCACGGCCATTATGGAAGAAATTGTCGGCAAAGCGCTGACGAATAGTTATCATAAACGTCTGGCCTATTTGGAAGGCAAAAAGATCATGACCCTTCTTGAATACGCGAAATATCACCAATTGTCTCATTCTAATCTTATTAACAAGGCTAATCGGCAGACCATTGAAGCTTTTTTCGAAAAAGGCGTATGGAAAATAGGCGTGACAGATAAGAATAAATAGTTAGTAACGAACAGTGCGAACAGGTGACAGTCACCCGGGCGGGGACAGGCAGGAAAGGGGAAAGGAGGAGTTTAATCTTATGAAACAATCGCAATCAATCGCGCTTTTTCATCAGAACAAGGTCCGCCGCCATTGGGACGAGGGCGGGGAGCTTTGGTATTTTTCGATTGTGGATGTGGTGCAAATATTGACCGGCTCCACGATCCCGAGACGATATGGTAGTTGGTACTGCACTTTCTCAATCTGAATTCAAGATTAAGGTGGTGCAGTACTTTCTTCCAAAATATATTTCGGGAAAGAAAGTGCGGTATTATCCCTCGCCTTTCTAGAATCAAAAGAGAGTTTAGATATTGCAAATTTTATGAAGCGAGGGATATGTTACAGTTTACTAGATCCCTTAAAGAGTTCCGCATGAAGACAGCCGTTATTCAACTCAATGCCCGGGATAATAAAAGAGAAAATATTAAAAACGCTTTAAAGTGGGTTGAGAGAGCGATTGCGGCCAAGGCCAGGTTCATTTTATTGCCGGAGGTTTTTAATTATCGGGGGCCGATCGACAAGAAGACCAGCCGGGATTGGATCGCGGAGGATATCCCCGGAGAATCATCGGTCCCGTTTTTATCCTTGGCTAAAAAGGCCAAGGTGTTTATTTTACTAGGCTCTCTTTATGAAAAAGTGCGAGGGACAAGAATGGTCTATAACACCTCTGTACTCATTGGCAATCAAGGGAAGATCGCGGGAAAGTATAGGAAGATCCATCTGTTTAATGCCATCCTCGGATCAAAAACGATCAGGGAATCAAAAACTTTTTTAAAGGGACGAAAGACAACTCATGTCCATGTCGGAGGCTTGGTTGTGGGTTTAACGATCTGTTATGATTTGCGGTTCCCATCGCTTTATCAGTCTTATGCACAAGGAGGGGGTGAGGTGTTATGTGTGCCGTCCGCCTTTACGGAAAAAACAGGGAAGGCCCATTGGGAGGTTCTCTTAAGGGCTCGCGCCATTGAAAACTTATGTTATGTTCTAGCTCCGAATCAAGTGGGAGAGGATTATCGGGGGATTAAGGCCTTTGGACACAGCATGATCATCGATCCTTGGGGAGAAATCCTGGCGCAGGCCTCCAGGGATCGTGAGGAGATCCTCTATGCTTATTTAGAGAAAGAACGTATTCGGGAAAAAAGACAAATCCTGCCAGGGATTGTTAAAATTAATTCAAGGGCCCGTGAAAAAGGGGTCCGGTTAAAAAAATTTTAGACAAGGAAGGATAACATGGATACTAAAAGAGTCGTAGTCACAGGGGCGGCCGGTCAAATTGGATATGCCTTGTTGTTCCGTATTGCCGCTGGAGAGGTGTTGGGAAAAGAGACAAAGATTGAATTGAGTTTATTAGAGGTAGAAGCCGCCTTACCTGCCCTGGAAGGGGTTGCGATGGAGCTGGAGGATTGCGCTTTTCCGCTCTTAAAATCCATCTCTCGTACCTCTGATTCCAAGGCGGCTTTCAAGAACGCAGATTGGGCTTTGTTGGTAGGGAGCATCCCCCGCAAGGCCGGGATGGAACGCTCAGATCTGTTGAAGGTGAATGGCAAAATCTTTATTGAACAGGGACGGAGTCTGTCCGAATACGCAAACCCGGCCTGTAAGGTATTGGTTGTTGGGAATCCTTGTAATACGAATGCCTTTATTGCTAAGAATTTTGCCAAAAATATCCCTGCAAAGAATTTTTTTGCCATGACGATGCTAGATCAGAATCGAGCGGTGGCCCAATTGGCCCTTAAAGCCAGAGTTGAGGTCACCCAGGTGAAAAACTTGGCCATCTGGGGGAACCATTCTTCTACGCAATATCCAGATTTTTATAATGCGATGATTACAGGGAAGCCGTGCCCAGATGTGATCACAGATCAGGATTGGCTAAAGACCGCTTTTATTGATACGGTACAAAAACGAGGGGCGGCAATTATTAAGGCGAGAGGTCTTTCTTCAGCGGCTTCGGCGGCTAATGCCGTTATCGAAACGGTCAAGAGTCTGATAACCCCCACCCGGGAGGGAGAGTTCTTTTCAGTCGGCGTCACCTCCGATGGAAGTTATGGGATCGATGAAGGGCTGAGCGTTAGCTTCCCCGTGCGGTCTAACCGACGAGATTGGCAGATAGTGCGAGATATATCCAAAAGTGATTTTGCAAA
>CAYJXH010000122.1:0-4522 GCA_964373975.1 uncultured Nitrospirota bacterium
TTGGTCGGGGTGTACTCTCGGAAAAACATCTTGCCTTTGTTCAGAAAGAAACTGGCCTAGCCAAAATCGTGAAGCCGATTTTACACGCAAATCAATATTTTCACCTGCTGTACTGGCTCAAAGGAAAAGGCGCGCTGAGTGAGAATGAAATTGAAAAAGCGCGACAAGTTCTCCAAGAGGAGCCGTATAGCGGGATTTAAAATAGCTTTAACTTGTTGCTCTCTGCCTTGTATTGAGCTTCAGCCTCTTTGATACGCTTTTTTGAAACCTCAATATAATCTACTTTATGTTTCTTGAACAGATAAACATCTTGGTTTTTCTCAATTCCAATAAATTTTCTCCCCTCCAAAACCGCCGAAACAAGGAAGCTCCCACTACCGCAAGTATTATCTAAGACAATCTCTCCTTCTTTTGTGAAAGTACGAATGAGATAGCGACCAAGCTCCACTGGTTTTTGTGTGGGATGATAAACTTCGCCTTCACTCTCGGCAGTTTTGAAATAGACAACATCAGTAGGATACCGCTCGCCGTTGCTTTTTACCTCAACTGTTTTGAAGTCGCCATAACTTCCGGTAAATTGATCTTTCCTGAAACCTTTGTTGTAGGGTTCGCCATAGGTCATCTGGGGATTATATACGGGCTGACTTCTGTAAAAGATGCAAACATCCTCATGCTTTCGGAGCGGTTGTTTCTTGGCATTAAGAAAATTTGTCGGTTTAGATTTTACCCAAGTGATTTTGTACTTAAACCGTCTTGGGTTAGATAACATCAGATTTGCCGTAAAGAGTCCTTGTCCTGTAAGCGCAATAACACCCTTATCTTTTATAATACGCTCGTAGTGGCTCCAAAGTTGATCGGTCGGGATAACGCTGTCCCAATGATTTTGTGTCGTGCCGTATGGCAGATCACACAAAATCATATCTATTGATTTTGTAGGAATTTCTTTCATCACCTCCAAGCAATCTCCCTCCACGACTTGATTTATAAAGTTAGAGATTGCTCTTGCGCTTTTCTTTACTGTTTTCGTTTTTGCTTCTTCTACACCGAGATTTTTTCGCAAATACCAAAGGCAGTAAGTATTGACTGGCAATCCCTCCTGTTGTGCGCGTTGTTCTAGTTCAAGATAGGAGTCTGTTCCGAGTAAGTTGCGCAATTCATTACTTCCAAGATCGGCTATGCTTTTATACAAATCTATGTTTCTCTCACCAAAAGCCAAAACAACACCTTTTGCTTTTGGGTTTGTTTCTTTGTAGTCAGAAAAATATACTGCCTTGAAAATCTGATTGCTTGCCATGTTTGTATTTGTATTATAGTATGATACCTCTATAAATGCCACAGCTTTTATCCACAAACCAAGACAAATATCAAAATCATAAAAGTACTGCTATCTCAATGAATTTACTAAACCTTACCAAGCGTCGTATTCTCAATCGGTTCAAAAATAAAGAAACCAAAAATTGGGAGTATGTAATTAGAAAATAATATGGATAACCAAATCTTGTTTGCAAAACTTAATGAGATAAAGAGATTAGCAGAAGAAGGCCTTACGGCCTTATCTGGCGATCATGCGCCGAAGCACAAACAGATTAGCAAGAAAGAAAACAAAAAAGACGGTGCTTCCCCCGACCCGATATTGTTGATTGTTAATAAAATCAAAGACTGTGAAGAGTCTGAAAAAATTGATGCCCAAATCCTTAATAAAATTAGCCTTCCTGCCAAGGTTCTTTTGCCATTTTACATTTGTTATAAATACTTTCCCGAACAGGGCCTGACTACAGGAGATATAGAAAAAATAACCTCTCAACTAAGAGTGCGGGTGAAAGTTCCGAATGTGTCCAAAGCAGTTGCCAATTCCTTACAAAAATACCTTGCCGGAGATTCAACTAGAGGGAGAGGCAAGACCAGCAGATATAAGCTGAACCTAAAGGGTGCTAAATACTTCGAATCGCTCTTAAATCCGAATGAAAAAAAGTAATGCCTCAACCGAGTCCTTTGCTCGCTGTATGAGTCAACGAGTTACAAAAATAGCTGATAGGGCTGTTGCGTTATTGTATTTTTATGCCGTAAACAAGCATGGTGGTGCAACATTAAAGCAGATCATCTCCGACTTTGATAATGCTGGTCTCGGGATTCCAAATATTACGAAGTTACGGACCGCAATACTAAAAGATCGGCGCACCGCCAAGGTTTCAAAAGATGAGTGGCGTTTGAAAAGCGATAAAATTGCAGAAGTTGAAAAGGCATTACAACTTGATCGCTGTTTAAATGATAAACAAACCAAGGCAGTAGCGTTAAGTGGAGATTATATAGATAAAAGACGTTTTCAAGCGCTCAAAAAGAAACAAGGCAAATTTGATTTTTCGAGACTTATTCAAATGCTTACAGAGTTAGATTACGCTTCTTCTGCGGAAAATTATATTTCTGTTATTTTATTGACCCGTGCAGTTCTCGACCACGTCCCACCAATTTTCAGTTTGAATATATTTACAGAGGTTGCAAATAATCACGGAACAAAAAGTTTTAAGGACTCCATGTCTCACTTAGAAAATTCGTCTCGAAAAATCGCTGACTCTTATTTGCATACGAAGATCAGAAGTAAAGAATCCCTGCCAAACAAAACACAAGTTAATTTTTCAAACGATATTGATGTTTTGTTAGCAGAAATCGTAAGAATTAGTTAAAATCAATTTGTCGCCGCCAAAAATCCCGTCCGTTCCCGCAAGAACACGGCGGAAGGGGTGTGGGTGGAATTCCGCCGCACCCGATCCCAAGCGAAGCCTCGCCGCCCTGCTTGGTCAGAGCAGAAGCCAGCAAAAAAGTTTTCTTTTCTTTTTAGAAGAAAAAACCCGGCGCGCGCAAATCAGGAAAAGCGAAGAAAACTTTTTTGCTGGGTGGCGAGTGCTAGCGAGTGGTGGTGGGGCTGGCTTCCTTGGTCTGGTTTCGTTCAGGAGTTTCGGATAAAATGAGTTCGAGCCAAACTGCCAGGCGCACATTGTAGCGGACAAGCCCTCTATATCCTTGATAAGAAAACGGGGAGGATGTTAGAATGCCTTCTATTGAATGAAGGGGGCCGCCCCCTGCGAGTAAAAAGAAGCAACCCATGACGATTACTGAAAAAAAGATTGTGGCCCGCATTCAGTTGCTTAAAAAGGAGCGGCGGGCGATTATTCTTGCCCACAATTATCAGGTCGGGGAGATTCAGGATGTGGCCGATTTTGTCGGCGATTCACTAGAACTTGCCCAGAAGGCATCTTATACAGATGCCGAGGTGATCGTATTTTGCGGTGTTTCATTCATGGCTGAAACCGCCGCTGTTCTTTGTCCGAATCAGGTCGTTCTCATGCCCGATCTTTCCGCAGGCTGTGGCATGTCTGAAATGATTTCTGTAGACGATCTGATAAAAATGAAGAAGGCGCATCCTTCTGCGGTGGTGGTCTGTTATGTTAATTCGTCTGCCGCAGTGAAAGCAGAATCGGACATCTGTTGTACCTCTTCTAATGCGAAAAAAATAGTGGAATCCATTCCTGAAGATCGGGAAATTATTTTCATTCCAGATCAGTATCTCGGCGCCCATGTTATGCGGCAGACTGGCCGAAAACTAATCCTCTATAACGGTTATTGCCCGACCCATGTTCGGATTATGGCGGGGGAACTTGCAGAGGTGATTGCGGAAAATCCAGAGGCGGAGGTTTTGGCGCATCCCGAATGTACAGGGCCGATTAGCGCGTTGGCAGGTTCGGTTTTATCCACAAGCGGGATTGCGTTGCAGTCCAAAACAACATTGGCTCAAAAAGTAATTGTGGCCACGGAAACGGGTATGTTGCACAGGCTTTCTAAGGAAAATCCAGACAAAGAATTTATTCCGGCTTGTCGCCATTGTGATTGCGCCCACATGAAAGTGAACGACTTAGAAAAACTGCTTTGGTCATTGGAAGAGATGCAATATCCGATTACCGTTTCGGCCTCTGTCGCGGAAAAAGCGAAAAAGGCCATTGATCAGATGCTGGCGATCACATGCTAGAAATCGGCCGCATTCTTATCTTTGTCGGAATACTTCTTTTTGTGATGGGGGCTGTTCTTCTCATCATAGATAAAGTCCCCGGATGGGGAGGTCTAGGGCGATTGCCGGGCGATATTCTGATCGAACGAGAGAATTTCAAATTCTATTTCCCATTAGCGACAAGTCTGTTGGTGAGCGCGTTTTTATCGTTCTTATTTTGGCTTTTGGGTAAAGGATGATTGTGAAAAAACGGGCTGTTGTCTTATTATTCTTTCTGTCTTTTTTTGCTATGGAAAGAGCGGAGGCAGAGACGCTTCGCGTCATATTGATGGAAGTGCGGGGGGTTGTGCGTCTTACTTCCACCAAACCGTTCTTGGTTCAAACGGGCGAAAGCCGCGTCTCTGTGGAGTCTGCCTATCAAGTTGCTGAAATCTCTATTCGAAAAGGGATTGCTGTCAACGGCATTGACTCACTGCAAAAAACATTAACATTTATACCACAACGTTCTGGAAAACTCTTTAT
>CAYJXH010000123.1:0-2882 GCA_964373975.1 uncultured Nitrospirota bacterium
CAATCGGGATGAATCGGCCACCGAACTGCGCAAGCTATTTTCACGTGGCTCCTTAGTGCATGACCTAAAAGAGGCTGGACAAAAAAACCGTCAAGAAAGATGCGCCCTGTTCCTTGACGATTTTTAGATCGCTATGGTACGATCTTGGTTCGCAACAGTTTTAACTTTAAAAGGAGGTTTATGAAAAGATATCTTTTGGCCCCCGGGCCCACGCAGGTTTCCCCCGAAGTCCTTTTAGCGATGGCACAGCCCATCTTGCACCATCGCGCCCCCGAATTTGTGACCCTGCTTGATCGGGTTAAAAAAGATTTGCAGTGGATATATCAAACAGCAAACGATGTTCTTATTATCGTCTCTTCCGGCACGGGCGGAATGGAAGGCTCGGTTTCTAATTTCTTCTCTCCCGGCGATAAAGTGATTACAGTCAATGGCGGGAAGTTCGGGGAACGATGGACAAAACTCTGTACGGCGTATGGTGTAATAGCGCAAGAGATTAAGGTTGAATGGGGTCATGCCGTTGATCCCGAACTCATTAAAACTGCGTTGCAAAACGATCCAACCATAAAAGGGGTCTTTACAACGGCCTCCGAAACCTCTACGGGCGTTGCCCACCCCATTCGGGAGATTGGGGAAATCGTAAAAGGATATCCAGACTGTTTAATGATAGTGGACGCCGTCTCTGCTCTTGGCGTGTTTGATATTAAAACTGATGAATGGGGAATAGATGTAATGGTTTCCGGATCGCAGAAGGCGTTGGCACTGCCGCCGGGGCTTGCGTTTGTCTCGGTATCCAACAAGGCTTGGGCGCAAGGGGAAAAGGCGAAGAACGCCAAATTTTATTTTAATTTCAAAAAAGAACGAGACGCGCTTTCTAAAAATCAAACGGCTTTTACCTCCGCAGTCTCTTTGGTGGTTGGGTTAGATCAGTCCTTTAAGATGATGAAAGAAGAAGGCTTGCAAAACATTTTCGCCCGATGTGGAAAACTGGCTTTAGCAACGCGGGAGGCGATGAAAGGGATAGGTCTAAACCTCTACCCAAAGAAGTGCCCTAGCGATTCAGTCACTGCTGTTGAGGCGCCGGAAGGATACGATGGCCAGCAGATTTACAAAGACCTTCGCGTCAAATACGGCATTACCGCCGCAGGCGGGCAGGATCAACTCAAGGGAAAGGTCTTTCGGATTGCCAATATGGGATATATTGACACGTTCGACGTCATTATTGCCGTATCGGCCATAGAGATGGTGTTAAAAGGAATGGGGCATCCACTGAAATTGGGAACAGGTGTTGGCATTGCCCAAGAGATTCTTTTAAAAAAATAGGGGGCATGGCCGCCTGCGATGATGACCGCTTCGGTAGGTCGCGGTACAAAGAATAACAAGGAGTAAACAATGAAAGTATTGATTAGCGATTCCCTTTCTGCACAGGGCGTTACCATTTTAGAAAAAGGCGGGCTTTCGGTTGATATCAAGACGAAGCTGACACCGGCACAACTCATCGAAGAGATTGGCCAATATGACGGCTTGATTATCCGAAGTGGAACCAAGGTTACCAAAGATGTTATTGCGGCCGCAAAAAACCTGAAGGTCATTGGCCGAGCAGGTTCCGGTTTAGATAACGTTGATGTGCCTGCGGCCACAAAGCGCGGCATTGTGGTGATGAATACCCCCGGCGGAAACACCATTACGACGGCAGAGCATACCTTTGCGTTAATCTTTTCAATGGCCCGTCAGACCCCGCAAGCGAACGCCTCGGTGAAGTCGGGTAAATGGGAAAAGAATAAGTTCATGGGGATTGAGCTTTTTGATAAAACACTGGGTATCGTTGGATTGGGTCAGATTGGAAGCTGGGTGGCGCGGCTTGCGCAAGGCGCGGGGATGAAGGTCATTGCTTTTGATGTCTATCTTTCTCCCGAAAATGCCCAGAAGATGGGGGTGGAACTTGTTTCCCTTCCCACCCTTTATAGTCGCGCGGATATCATCACGTTGCATACGCCAATGACTGCCGAGACAAAATACCTTATCAATGCTGAAGCAATTGCACAGATGAAACAGGGGGTTCGGATCGTCAATTGCGCGCGCGGTGGCATTGTGGATGAGGCCGCGTTATTGGCCGCAATGACTTCTGGAAAAGTGGCCGCTTCTGCCACAGACGTTTTTGAAAAAGAACCGGTAGACCCAAGCAATCCTCTTCTCGCGTTAGAAAATTTTATTTGCACGCCGCATTTGGGGGCGGCGACGCTGGAAGCACAGGAAAATGTCGCGCTTGCGATTGCGGAACAAGTTGTTGATTATTTGGTGCGTGGCGTGGTGCGGTATGCGGTGAATCTTCCTTCGATCTCGTTAGACCTTATTCCAAAAGTACAGCCGTATGTCCTTTTGGCCGAAAAAATCGGCTCGTTTATTGGGCAGACGATTGATGGCGGCATTACGGCAATCCATATTGAGTATCACGGTGAAGCGGCAGATTTACAGTCGGCCCCCATGCATGTTGCCGCCTTAAAGGGTCTATTGGCCCCAATTTTGGAAGAGACCGTGAATTATGTCAATGCCCCTGCAATTGCCAAGGAACGCGGCATTGAAGTCAAAGAGACGAAGTCCGACAATGCCGGAAATTTTGCTTCTTTGCTCACGATGAAGGTTACGACATCCACGGGGAAAAAGATTGTTTCGGGATCTGTCTTTCATAAAACAGAGCCGAGATTTATTGAGATTGATGGCGTGGCTTTAGAAATTATTCCCGAAGGGAATATGCTCTATATTCACAATAACGACAAGCCGGGCGTTATTGGCGACTTAGGCCAGCTTCTGGCCAAGAATCAGATCAATATCTCCCGAATGCAATTAGGGCGGGAACAATCCGGCGGATTGGCGATCTCTGTGGT
>CAYJXH010000123.1:2982-4459 GCA_964373975.1 uncultured Nitrospirota bacterium
ACAATTTTAGTTGTAGATGATGAATCGGCTATTCTAACAACCCTTTCTGATATTTTAAGGGACGATGGATATACCGTGTCCGTTGCGTCCAATTCCCTAGAGGCAATCAAATGGGTTCAGGATGCCCTTCCAGACTTGGTGTTTTTAGATGTTTGGCTGCCGGGGGTTGATGGCATTGAGACGCTTGTAAAAATCAAGGAGCTTGCGCCTGATTTGCCGGTGATTGTGATGTCGGGTCATGGCTCCATTGAGACGGCGGTGCGGGCCATTAAACTTGGTGCTTACGATTTTATTGAAAAACCGCTCTCATTGGAAAAAATCCTGCTCACGGTCCGTCATGCCTTTAATGAGCAAAGGCTTTCAGAAGAAAACCGTGATCTTAGGCAGTTGGTCTCAAAAAAGTATGAGATGATCGGGGAGTCCCCCCCGATGCTGAAGTTACGCGAGCAGATTGGAAGGGCCAGCCCGACACAAAGCCGAATCCTTATTTCAGGGGAAAACGGAACAGGCAAGGAATTGGTCGCACGCGCCATTCATGCGCAAAGCACGCGGAAAACAGGCCCATTTATTGATTTAAATTGCGCCGCAATCCCGGAACATCTCATTGAAAGTGAGTTGTTTGGCTACGAGAAAGGGGCATTTACCGGCGCACTCCAACAAAAGCGAGGGCAGTTTGAACGTGCCGACGGGGGAACGCTTTTCTTAGACGAAATTGGCGACATGGCATTATCCACACAGTCCAAGCTATTGCGCGTTTTGCAAGAGTCTTCGTTTATCAGGGTTGGCGGAACAACAGACGTTAAGGTGGATGTTCGGGTTATCGCCGCCTCTAACAAAAATTTAGAGGAAGAGATTAAAAAGGGAACATTTCGGGAAGACCTTTACTATCGGCTCAATGTTCTTCCGCTATCGGTTTCTCCTTTGCGGGATCGCGTTTCGGATATTTCGCTTCTTGCCGCGCATTTTATTAAAGAAATTTCAAAAGCGCAGGGAATAAAACCCAAGACAATTTCAAAGGAGGCATTAACCCTTTTGGAACAATATCCATGGCCGGGCAATGTTCGGGAGTTGCAAAATATCATTGAGAGAGTCATGATTTTGGTTCCAGAGACCTGCATTCTCCCAAAAGATATTCCCAGTTTTATCGGTAATCTTTCTATCGCCGCAGAGACTTCCGACTCATTAAAAGATGCGCGCATCCAATTTGAAAGGGCGTTTGTCTTAAAGAAGCTCGCATTACATGATTGGAACCTCGTTGAGACTGCCGCCGATTTAAAGATTGAGCGAACGCACCTGTACCGTAAGATGAAACTTCTGAATATTGATACTTCTTAGGGTCTGTTATGGTACAATAAAATAGTAGGAGGAAGCAGAAATGTTTTTCTTGAAGGGGAAGTCTCGCCTATTTTTTATTCTTTTTTCGCTGGCAATTGCTGTTGTGGGATGCGGCCATTCTGATTTAGAAAGCCAGTTAATA
>CAYJXH010000124.1:0-4395 GCA_964373975.1 uncultured Nitrospirota bacterium
CAAACCCACCCCTGTTTTAAGGGGAACGTCCCCTGCGAGGGGAACGTCCCCTGCGGGTCAGCCAACATCGTAAAGGCGATTCGTAAAAATAGACACAGCGTCGCCGCTTTCGGAACAACCGAAAGATAGGCCGTGACTGGCAGAGGCGCGCCTTCGTAAACATCTGGAATCCAGGCGTGAAATGGGAAGGCCCCAATTTTAAAACCAATTCCGATAAAGACAAAAAGTAATCCAAGAATCAGACCAATAGACATCTTCTGCTCTACGCGCGCGATTTCTGAAAATAGAATGGTTCCGGTATCGCCGTAGATCAGACTGATTCCATAGGCAATAATCGCGGCGGTAAGCACCCCTAAGATAAAAAACTTGATCCCGGCTTCATTTGATTTGACATCGTCTCGAAGATAGGCGACCAAGATATAAAACCCAAACGTGGAGAATTCCAGCGTAATAAAGAGGGAAAGAAAATCGTTGGCCGAGACCATGAACATCATGCCCAGCGCGGAGAAAAGAAGCAAATAATAATACTCGCCCTGAAAATGAGGCAGTTTATCCACATATTCCAATGAAGCCAAAAAGACCAGAATGGTCGCAACCAGAATAAATATCTTAAAGAAGATAGCCAACGGGTCTAACACAAACATGGTGTTAAACGCAGTATCGTTTACACCAATAACCGACATGCCGATTAGTTGCAGAATAATGAGTGTCATCCCAAAAATGGAAAAAATAGCCAGTTGTTTTTTGGAAATTTTTGGACAGGTAAAATCCAGCAGAAGAACCAAACTGCTTAAAAGGGTCATCCAAAGTTCAGGGGCGATTAGGGCGATATTCATTCTGTTTTCTCAAGTTCCGTTCGTGGTGAGATTGTTGAACCATTCCCCAACACAACATCAAAATTGGATTCAGGAGATTTTGTGCCCCCTATTCTCTCTACAATCGGGGCCACGCCTGATTGAATGATTCTGATAAAAGGGGACGGGAATATTCCAAAAAAAAGAATCATGGCGGCAAGCAAAACAAGAGGGAAGCGTTGCACGAATCCTTTTGCATCTGTCACTTCGGCTAAAGTCTGCTCGCCCTGTCCAAAAAAGATGGCTCGGATCATTCTAAAATAATAGGCCCATGTAATCGTAATGGCCATCGCGGCCAAAATCGTTTGAACAGGGTATTTTTCAAATGACCCTATAAAAATCATTAACTCCCCGATAAAATTCATGCCGCCGGGAAGTCCAAATGAGGCGGCAGAACCAATAACAAAAAGCGTCGCCACAAACGGCATCTTGTTTGCCAGTCCGGAAAGCGAGGGGATATCTAGCGTTTTTGTCTCACGATAAAGATGACCCGCAAGCGCAAAAAGCAGACCCATCGCCATCGCGTCCGCAAAGAGGAAAAAAACCGCGCCCGTCAGAGAGATTAAATTAAGCGAGGCCATGCCTAAAAAGATGTACCCCATGTGGGCCACGCTAGAATAGCCAACCACAAACTTAATATCTTTTTGAAGAAAGGCAACAAGCCCTCCATAGAGAATGTTTAAGACACACAAGATCGCAATCACAGGCATCCATTTCACGGTCGCCTCGGGGAACAAGGTAAAGGCGATTCGGATCATTGCAAAATGGCCCAGTTTTTTAAGCACCCCCGCGTGCATCATACTGGCCGCCGCGGGGGCGGCCGCATAACCGACGGGCGACCATGAATGAAACGGCCAGATTGCCGCTATCGGCGCGAAGCCTAAAAAGATCAGGAGAAAACATAGCTCTTTCATGCCAGACGAAAGCGTGCCATTTTTCGCAATCTCCAAAAGATCAAAAGTGTGCAGTCCCGACTGAACATAGATCAATAGAATCCCCAGCAAGGCCGCCACCGCACCGGCAGAGATATAAAGGGTCAGCTTCATTGCCGCGTACTCTTTACTGCTCTGATTAAAATTAAAAACAAAATCAACAGAATCGCGTTTGGGATTCCCTTTCATATCGAGATAACCCTTTGTGTGCCTTCCCCATATTGCAATAAAAAGGTACATCGGAATCACTGAAAGCTCGTAGAAGAAAAACAAAAAGAAAAGGTCTAACGACATATAGACCCCCATCGTGGCAGAGCCTAAAACAAGCAGATTGATATAAAACTCTCGAAGCCGATCTTTAATATGCCATGAGACAAAAATACCGACAAACATCAAAAGGGCGGAAGCCAGCACCATCGGCGCGCCAATACCATCCACGCCGAGATAAAAGGAAATCCCCAATTCTTGCGACCATATCGTCCGTTCAATAAATTGAAAACCGGTAGCCGTAGGGTCAAAAAGGCAAAGAAGTAATGTCGCGCCTAAGAGGGAGATTCCTCCAAAAAAAATAGTGATTCCTTTGACGATGTCAGGACGATTATTCCCGACAAAGAATAGGAGCGCGGCGCCAACAAATGGCGCGAAGAGGATTATGGATAACAGATGTTCAGCAACCATTTTATTCTCCCCTTACCAGTAATCGGTTTGAATCTTCCAATGGCCCGGCCGAGAGTCGGGAGAGAACATAGTCAATGGAGCCTTCGGATATTTTTAGAAATGGCATGGGATAAAAACCAACCCATAAAATTATCACGGCCAATGCCGCGCAAATACCAATTTCTCGGCGATTTAATTCAGGTATTGTTTTGTTCTCCTCATGGGTAATCTCCCCTAACATGACCCGTTGATAAAGCCAAAAGGTATAGGCCGCGCCCAAGAGAACCCCAACAATAGCGGGAATCAGATAGAGGGCATGCCCTCCCATGGTATTTTTTGCCGCGCCAAATAAAATTAAAAGTTCTCCTACAAAACCGTTGGTGCCGGGAAAGGCCAACGACGCAAGAGAAATCAAAAGATAAAAACCAGCCAGAATCGGAACCTGTCCGGCCAAACCGCCAAATTGCGAAATCTCTTTGGTATGACGCCGATTATAGAGAAATCCCACCACAAAAAAAAGCCCCGAGGTTGCAATGCCGTGATTGAGCATCTGTATCACACCACCAGAGATTCCGGCCTTGTTTAAGGTAAAAATGCCCAGCACGACAAATCCAAGATGACTGATTGAAGAATAGGCAATCAATTTTTTCATATCGGTTTGCGCAAGCGCCAAAAGAGCGCCATAGACAATACCAATCACGGCCAAGGTCAACATAAACGGTGCCAATATCTGTGAAGCAACCGGAAGGAGCGGCAGAGAAAATCTTACAAAACCGTACGTCCCCATCTTCAGAAGAACACCAGCTAACAACACGGAACCTGCCGTCGGGGCCTCGACATGGGCATCAGGAAGCCAGGTGTGAAACGGAAACATCGGGACTTTAAAAGCAAATCCAAAAAACAAAAGTAAGAATACACTCATCTGTTTTTGCGCCGAGATGGGCACCTTTAAGAGATCGAGTAGGTCAAAAGAAACCTGTTTAGGAAGGGCGTGTAGCTGGGCAAATTCTTTGTAATTTAAAAATAAGATCACAAAGCCAATCAACATCAGCACGGAACCTAATAGCGTATACAGTACGAATTTTAATGAGGCATAATCGCGCCGTTCTCCCCCCCACGTTTTAATCAGAAAATACATCGGGATCAACATGATCTCCCAGAAGAGAAAAAACAACAGCAGGTCAATAGACGCAAAGACGCCCAGCATGGTTGTCGTAAGCGCCAGCAGACAAATAAAATATTGCTTTAGGTTATGGGTAATTCCCGTCCACGAAAAAATAACGACCAGAACCGACAAAAAGGTCGTGAGGTTCAAAAGCAACAGGCTGATCCCGTCTACCCCAATATGATAAGAGGCTCCAAGGCTTGGAATCCAATTGAGATGTTCAACAAATTGCATCTTGTCCGACCCCCGTATAAAAAAGAAGGCCAACAGCACAGAAAGCAAAAAGGAGATGAGCGTGGACGACGCCGCAAAAACGCGGATCTCCGTCTCATCTTTGAGGAAGGCGATCAACAGTGCCGTTGCCGCAGGCAAAAAAATAATCAGGGTTAAAATCGGGAACCCAATCTGATCGATCGCAAAAATTTCACCTAACGTATTGAGCATATTAAAACCGCGTGAGTTTCATAGAAATTTCCAGATATCGTCACATAGTAAATGGTCAAATGTCCTGATCTGTTTTTTTAGAATTTTTTCCGTGAGCATATTGGGACGAATATCACAGTAATAAACGCCGTCAAGCGAATTTAATTTGACGGTATAGCCACGAAAATGGCCGGGCAGAAAAGTTGAATTTATACCGTACTTATTTTTCTGCTTACCGTTTTTGCGCTGGACGTCGTTCAGGAAAACCGCAACATGAGGCGTGTTTGTATTCGTCAGCTTGTTATACAAGAATTTATCAATAAAAATTTTGTCTATTCGATCCTTGCTTGATGTTTTGATGGAG
>CAYJXH010000125.1:0-4385 GCA_964373975.1 uncultured Nitrospirota bacterium
CCGCTTTTTTCAAGAGTGCTCCATTTTTAAGGCTGGCCCAGCCTGCATCGGGAACGGTGATGACTTCGTGGCCTATTTTAGTTTTTTTTGGCGGCGCCTCATTATGAATTGTTCGGCTAGAGAGGACAGGTTCCCATAATGATCTCTTTAAATAAATGAGCCCGTTTTCTTGTAATCATGAAATGGGAATGGTATCCTACTGCCTAGCACGAAACTACGAATTGACGTGAAACAATAACCTCAATATTTTTTAATTATGCCACTTGAAGGAAATTTAACGGATCTTCAGACCGAGATGCGGTCGGCTTATTTGGCTTATGCCATGAGCGTTATTGTGGGCCGTGCCTTGCCCGATGTGCGAGACGGCTTAAAGCCTGTGCATCGGCGTATTCTTTATGCCATGTTTCGGGAAGGGCTTCTTTCCACCAAACGATATTCAAAATCTGCCGGTGTGGTGGGCGAGGTCATTAAGAAATATCATCCGCACGGCGATGTCGCGATTTACGACGCCATGGTTCGCATGGCGCAAGATTTCAATATTCGCTACCTCTTAGTGGATGGTCAGGGGAATTTCGGTTCTGTTGATGGAGACCCTCCGGCGGCCTACCGATACACAGAGGCACGGCTGACTAAAATAGCGGAGGAGATGTTGGCCGATATTGATATGGAAACGGTGGACTTCACCCCGAATTTTGATGAAACCCATACCGAGCCGTCTGTTCTTCCCACCCGAATTCCAAACCTGCTGATGAATGGGTCAACCGGAATCGCAGTGGGAATGGCCACCAATATTCCGCCCCACAATCTTGGAGAGTTATTAGACGGTGCCCTGTTACTTTTGGACAATCCAGACACAACGATAGAAGTGCTAATGGGCAAGGTGCGTGGGCCTGATTTTCCCACTGCGGGAATCATCTATGGTGTGCAGGGCATTAAGGATGCTTTTCGGACGGGTAGAGGCTCGATTATTCTTCGTGCGCGTGCGATTGTGGAGGTCAACGAACGCACCGAACGCGAAACCATTATTGTGACCGAGCTTCCTTATCAGGTCAACAAGGCTCGATTGATTGAGAAGATCGTGGAGGAGATGCGCGAAGCCAGAATTACCGGCATCTCCGATCTTCGAGACGAGTCGGATCGGGACGGCATGCGGATTGTCATTGAGCTAAAACGCGCCGAGAACGCCTCGGTCATCTTAAATCAGCTCTATCACAATACCCAGATGCAAACCTCTTTTGGCGTGATTATGCTGGCCTTGGTGGGGAAACAGCCTAAGGTTTTAAATCTTAAACAAGCTCTTTTGCACTTTTTAGATTTTCGGCGCGAGGTGGTGGTTCGCAGGTCTCGCTATGAACTCCAGAAGGCCAGAGAACGCGCCCATATATTAGAGGGATTAAAAATTGCGCTGGATCATATTGATGCGGTGATTGCGCTCATTCGGCGGTCGTCATCACCCGATGTCGCAAAGACTGGGCTTATAGCAGAATTTAATCTGTCTGTGATACAAGCGCAGGCCATTCTTGAGATGCGTTTGCAGAGACTGACCGGATTAGAACGCGACAAGCTTTTGGCCGAATATGCAGAGGTGTTAAAGAAGATTGCGCAGTTGTTGGAATTGCTGTCCTCTGATCTTTTAATCCGAAAAACAATTGAGCGGGAACTTTTGGAAGTGAAGGAGAAGTTTGCGGACGAACGCAGAACGGAGATTTTAGACGAGACGCGCGAGTTCCAGTTGGAAGATTTTATCGTTGCGGAAGAAATGGTGATTACGGTCTCCCATGCCGGCTATATCAAACGCAATCCAGTGACCCTCTATCGCAGTCAACGGCGGGGCGGTCGCGGTAAGATTGGCACGGGCTTAAAAGACGAAGATTTTGTGGAGCATCTTTTTACGGCATCCACCCACGACTTTCTTTTGCTGTTTACCGATACAGGGCAAATGCACTGGCTGAAGGTGCATAAGATTCCAGAAGCGGGACGTGCCTCAAAAGGCAAGGCTATTGTGAATCTGCTTTCGCTTGCATCGGGAGAAAAAATCACCGCGATACTTTCAGTAGCGAATTTTGAAGAGGGAAAGTTTGTGGTCATGGCGACGAAAAACGGTATCGTTAAAAAAACCGTGCTGTCTGCATACAGTAACCCGCGTGTGGGAGGCATCCGCTCCATCAATTTGGAGGAAGGGGATCGGCTGATTTCCGTGGCTTTGACAGGGGGATCGCATGAGATTTTCTTAGGAACCAAGGGGGGATTATCAAATCGGTTCGCAGAGGACGAGGTGCGTGCGGTAGGTCGGGTCTCCGTGGGGGTCTATGGCATTCGTCTGCGAGAGGACGAGGTGATTAGAATGGAGGTTTTGGAGCCCAATAGTAATGCCATGCTCTTAACCGTAACAGAGAACGGCTATGGAAAGCGGACTGCGTTTTCAGAATACAGTCCCCATGGAAGGGGTGGCCGCGGGGTCATTACCATTCAGACCAGCCCTCGAAATGGCAATGTAATTGCGGTTTTAAAGGTCTCTCAAGAGGAGGAAGTGATGCTCATTACCTCCGGCGGAAAGATTGTAAGATTGCGCGTGGCCGATATAAGGGTGGTGAGCCGAAACACACAAGGGGTTAAGTTAATCAATATCGAAGCGGGCGAAAAATTGGTAGGAGTCGCCCTGCTTGCAGAGAGACCTGATGCCGGAGAAGAAACCGAAGAGACAGAACCAGACGCGACAGCCTCTTAAATGGCTCCTCCTAACTTGAAGGCACCTTTTGAAAATACCCTGTCATGGCCGTTGCTATTTTCTTTTTAATTTCCGTATCCTCCAACAGGCTAAGCGCGTTTTGTAGGGCAATCACCTCTTCTTTCATCATGGGCCCATTCTGATTTGCTATTTCAGCCACAACCATTTTTTCAGGATAGGGCGTTGTTCTGGGTGCTAACCTAAAAAAGACCTCCCGAATCTGATCGCGGGGGTCGCACCCTTTTTTTTGCAAGAAATTGTTCACATTTTTAATAATTTCTTTTTTGAAAAAAGTCAGTTGATTCATCCAAGGCGCACTATCAACGGACAGATACAGCGTATCAAAACGAAGCGTTTCAGGGGCCGTATGCAATGCAATCTGTGGCCCCACAATTTCCTCCCAGAGGCAAGAAAGATAATAGAGGGACATCTCTTTCTGCAAGCCCATCCGCTCGATCTCGTTTAAGATAACATCTGAAAGGGATATGAATCGCGTTGCCATGACAGCCAATGCTATAATAGCCGCCATCTGGAGTCAACGGTGAAAGAGACAAATAAAAAGGGAGATAAGAAAACAGACAAAGAGGCTGTTGCCACCCTTCTTGTTGCAACCAATCGTAAGGCGCGGCACGATTTTTTTATTGAGGAGACCTACGAGGCGGGGATTGCCCTTTTAGGAACCGAAGTGAAATCATTGCGGAATAAACGGGTAGACCTCTCGGACAGCTTCGCCCGGTTTGAAAAAGGAGAATTGTTTCTTTATAACAGTCATATTAGTCCTTACAGCCATGGAAATATCGCAAATCATGATCCCCTTAGAAAGCGGCGTCTTCTTTTAAACCAAAGAGAAATTGGGAAAATATTTGGCAAGATTCAACTGAAGGGGTTTACGCTGATTCCGTTACGACTCTATTTCAAAGGGGGTTGGGCTAAAGTAGAATTAGGGATTGCCAAAGGGAAAAAGCTTTACGATAAGCGGGATGTCATTGCCAAGAAAACAGCAGAACGTGATATGGCCAGGGAGCGGAAGAAATAAAAAGAGACGGTTGTTATAAGTTTTGAGCAGGTAGGTTTGTTTTACAGAGCACTGTTTTGGTAAGCTACAATGACGCGAATAACCTAAACATTAAAAAAGGATAGTCTGATGATTGAAACCCTTCTCCCCGGCCTCGTAGCGCTTCAAAATGTGCATCCCTTGTTTGTTCACTTTCCCATTGCCTTTTTTTTGGGGGCGTTTGCAATGGAAGTGTTGGCTGTTTTGCGCCATGAGAAATATCACATCGTGGCGACAGGGATGCTCTATTTGGGTGCACTTTCTGCCGTGGTGGCGGCCACAACCGGATTGATTGCGATGTATCAAGTTGCGGCAGTTTCAGGGGGTCACCACACGCAAAACCATGGCGCGATCCATATTCACCAAGCATGGATGGTGTCGGCCACGGTGGTCGGGGTGTTCCTGTCTATTTACCTTTTCTGGATCAATAAAACGGGGAGATGGCCCTCTCAACGTTGGGTATTTTTACTGGGATTGATGTTTTTGTCCGTCATCGTCGTTTTAGGCGCAGACCGGGGTGCTCGCTTGGTTTTTGAATTCGGAACGGGCGTCAATCCTGCAATTCTAAAATCAATAACCCAACAAGACAATCATAGCCCCGGA
>CAYJXH010000126.1:0-4236 GCA_964373975.1 uncultured Nitrospirota bacterium
CATCTAAAAGAAACCCAAGAGCCAAGCCGCAACAATAACACCAATGACGAGAAGCCCAATAGAAACGCCGCTGACGAAGGCCTTAACGGGTGCCGGCGCGGGTGAGGCCTGCTTGGGAGGTGCCAAGCCTATTGATTTTTCGGTTGATTCTACGCGATGTTCAACCTTCTCCAACTTGGCTTCCAGTTTCGTGACCGTGGCCGCGACAGCCTCGACATCTTTAACGCGAGATTCCATCTTATCTAGCTTCACCATAAATGTACTTATTTTTTCGCGAAGTTCATCTTCTTTTGTCATGACTGCCATACGACCTCCTAATGATCAATTTGTGCCCTAATTATATCACTACCCGATGAAGTTTTGTAATAAATTGAGTGCTTCTTTTTCTTTTTATTATCTTTCCCGCTAGATTTTGCCATCCGTTCACGACAGAAACAGTGAGGGAATATGATAAAGAGCCTGAAGCAGGCCCGCTATCAACAACACTGCCAGCACGACCAAGGTCAAATTGACTGTGTACTTGATCAGGAGATATAAGTGTTTATTCGAATCGCGAAGTTGTCTGGTTTTGTTAAATATCGGCCCCAATTTATAAAATAAGATATTGGCCAGCCCTCGCTTATCCTCATCGGTATTGGGAACAATCGTCAGCTTTACGAACTGTTTGTAGAAAAAATTGACAAAACGCCCCATAAAACTCATCGGCCGTTCAATATCGCACATCAGAATCAATCGGGGCTGATCCGTATCGTTTCTGGCAAAATGCATATACGTTTCATCAAACAGGAAAGCCTCGCCATCCCTCCACGAGTAAGCGGTCCCATCTATATTGATGAAACAAGCCTCTGCGTTCTGTGTGACCAATCCCAAGTGGTATCTCAAGGAGCAAGCCATAGGGTCTGCGTGTCGGGTTAATTTGGAGCCTGCCGGCAGGATGGAGAACATCGCCCCATTTACGGAAGGTATTTTCTCCAGAATTTTTACCGTGTTTGGACATAATTTTTTCGCGGAATCATGGGTATAGCCATACCACTTGAGATAAAACTTGCTCCAGCCATATTTGAAAAACGTACGAAAGCCAAGATCGTAATATGCGGGCGAGCTTTGGTTCTTGACAGATTCAAAATACTTCTGCTGATACAAACCAACGGCTTCCTCTCTTATTGTTTGCCAATGCGCCTGAATCTCTGCCAACTCATTGAAGTCATTTGGATTTATTATCTGTTTTCTTGCCCGTGATTCCGTAAAGATATATAAAAGGCAATTTAGGGGGGCAAACATGGGCCAGCTTTTTCTTAGATATTCAGTGACGCTTGCGTAGCGCGTTGCGCCTCGGAACCAGCAGATATAGGCCATAGAGCCTATAACGTAGATAGATATTAAAGAAAGAACCAAAATAACTGGCATTGTTTATTGTCTCCTAACGATCCATTTTCGTGCAGATTATAGCACTTTGCCAAAGAGAATATATCATAAATTAAAAAATTTCCTTCTTGCTTATCTTAAGATGGGTGTGATATTATCCGACCTTTGCAGATGAAAAAAGGCGTTAAGAAAAAAGAAAAGAAGAATGTTCCGGCTGGCATTGCCCATATCCAGACCTCCTTCAACAACACCGTCATTAGTATTACAGACATGACTGGAAACGTTATTGTGTGGGCCACTGCCGGAAGTCAAGGGTTTAAAGGCTCTCGGAAGAATACCCCTTTTGCCGCACAGCGTGCCGCCGAAACAGTTGCAAAAAAAGCGACGGAAAGCGGAATGCGCACCGTTGATGTTCTTATTAAAGGCCCGGGTGCTGGACGAGATTCTGCTATTCGTGGATTACAGGCTTCTGGTTTAAAAGTAAATTTAATTAAAGATGTGACACCCGTGCCGCATAATGGATGCCGTCCTCCCAAGCGAAGGCGTGTTTAGGTAGTAAAGGCGTTTAGGCAGCGAAGGCGGGTTTAGTCATACTATAAAATAAGGAAATAACTTGGGTCGTTATACAGGTGCTGTTTGTAGGTTGTGTCGAAGGGAAGGTGTAAAGCTTTTTTTAAAGGGTTCCCGCTGTTTTACCGAGAAGTGTGCTGTAGATCGTAGGGCTTCTGTTCCGGGACAGCATGGCGCGGCCCGGCCTCGTTTAACCGAATATTCTATTCAGCTTCGAGAAAAACAAAAGCTAAAACGAATATACGGGTTAATGGAGGCGCAATTTAAGAATTATTTTTTCAAAGCTGAAAAACAAAAAGATGTTACAGGCCAAGCCCTCCTTGTGTTGTTAGAATCTCGATTAGATAACGTTGTCTACCGGTCTGGGTTTGCCGTTTCTCGATCACAGGCCAGAATGCTTGTTCGTCAAAATCATTTTCAGGTCAATGGGAATGCAGTTAATATCCCGTCCAGTCAGCTTGGTTTAAACGATTTTATCGAAGTCCGAGAGGGAAGCAAGGCGCTTATTCCCGTGAAAGAGGCGATGGACCGATTAGAAGCGCGTGGCGTTCCAGATTGGTTGGATGTAGAGCAGGGGCTGTTTAAGGCAACGGTTAAGGGGCGTCCCACAAAAGAAGTCATTGCATTGCCAGTTAATGAGCAACTGGTCGTAGAGCTTTATTCCAGATAACGTACATAAAAGGGTTGTTGTTTATGATCATTCGAACAAAAGATTTTCAGATTCCAGCAAAGGTAGAGGTAGAGAAAGAGACTTTAACAAAGACCTACGGCAAGTTCTTTGCCGAGCCGTTTGAGAGGGGCTTTGGAACAACCATTGGGAATTCTTTAAGGCGTGTCTTGCTTTCTTCTATTGCGGGCGCGGCGGTTACCTCTATTAAAATTGAAGGGGTTCAACACGAGTTTTCAACACTGGCGGGCATGAAGGAAGATGTGACCGACCTTATTTTAAATATCAAGCAACTTCGGCTCAAGATGCACACCGATAAGCCTCAAACCATGAAACTTACGAAAAAAGGTGCGGGCGATGTCTTGGCGAAAGATATTATCCATTCGTCTGATATAGAAATTTTAACCCCCGATTTGCTCATTGCCACATTGGATAAAGATGCCAATCTTGATATGGAGTTGACGGTTAATATCGGCCGTGGGTATTCACCAGCAGAACGGAATAAAGAAGACAGCATGGCCATTGGGGTGATCCCCATTGACGCTATTTTTACACCCATTCAAAAAGTGAGCTTATCGGTTGAGAATGCGCGTGTGGGCCGGAGATCAGACTATGACAAATTGGTTTTAGAAATCTCCACAGACGGCTCTGTTCGTCCTGAAGATGCGTTGGGTTTTGCGGGAAAAATCCTAAAGGATCATCTAACCATCTTTATTAATTTTGAGGAGATTGAAGAAGAATCGCAAGCGAATAGAGATGGAGGAAGTGCTTTAAATAAGAATCTTTCAAAACATGTTGGTGAACTGGAGTTGTCTGTTCGTGCGGCCAATTGCCTGAAAAATGCTGGCATTCAGTCCATGGCCGAATTGGTGCAGAAGACAGAAAACGAAATGCTTGACACCAAAAATTTTGGGGTCAAATCATTAAATGAAATTAAAGATATGCTCACCTCAATGGGGCTTTCTTTTGGGATGAAGTTGGAAGGATTTGTTCCAACCCCCCTGCCACCGGCTGTACAAGCGTCTGAAGAGTAAACGATGAGACATCGCAAGGCGGGCCGCCAATTAGGCCGTAATAGTTCGCATCGAAGGGCGCTTTTTAGAAATCTCGTTACTTCCTTGCTTCGGCATGAACGTATTGAGACCACTGAAGCGAAGGGCAAAGAAATACGATCTATTGCTGATAAGATGATTACCCTTGGCAAGCAGGGCGATCTCTCTGCCCGAAGAATGGTTGCGGAATACCTTCTTGATCCCCAGGTTGTGTCCCGTCTTTTTGCTGATGTCGCCCCTTTATTTACAGCCATACAGGGTGGATATACCCGTCTCATTAAAACCCGTATTCGGTATGGGGATGGTGCTCCAATGGTGATTGTTGAATTAACAAAAAGAACCGTTGTTGCTGAACCAGAGAAAAAAGTAGAAGAAAAAAATACAGAGGTGGTCGTGAAGGCAAAAACTCCCACCCCGGAAAAGCCTGTTAAAAAGGCTGTAAAGAAAGCCGTTAAAAAGGCCGTTAAGAAGCCTGTGAAAAAAGCGACTGCTTCCGCTTCTGTGTCGGCCTAACTGCTTTTTGTCTCTAAATACAGCAGAGAGGTCTCATCTTACATAAAATGAACCTTTTCCTCTCAAAAC
>CAYJXH010000127.1:0-1453 GCA_964373975.1 uncultured Nitrospirota bacterium
GATAGGTCGGAATATCGGTATTGTGAAAGGCAGACTGCGCGCAAAAATTGCAGTTTTCAGGACAGTTGCCCGATTTTGCGTTGACAATAGAACAAAGATGCACGTTATCTCCCCAGTAATGATGGCGAACGCGATTGGCCGACGCGATAAGATCCATGATGTCTGGCCCAGAAACTTTCAGCAGTTGACATCCTTCATCATAAGTAATGCGTGTTCCTAAAAGCGCCTTTTCTTCCATTGACCGAATAAAATCTCTCATGGCTTTACCTTTCTTATATAGGTTCCTGATTTTCCGCCGCTCTTAAAGGTTAAGCCGATCTCACCCAGTAATATCCCCTTATCGGCGGCTTTGCACATATCATATAGCGTTAACGCGGCAATTGAAACCGCCGTCATCGCCTCCATCTCAACACCCGTTTGCCCTGCCGCTGTGACAGATGCTGTAATTTTGATCTCCGCCATTTCTCCATTCTTTTCTCCATCCTTGGGTGTTTGAATGGAGAAATCAACATCAATGTTTCCGAGTAAAATCGGATGGCACATTGGTATGAGTTCAGGCGTTTTTTTCGCGGCCATAATTCCGGCCAGTCGGGCGACTTCCCAAAGATTTCCTTTTTCTAACTTGTTCGTTTCAATGAGACGCAATGTGGTTCGGCTTATAAAAACCGTGCCGACGGCCGTGGCAATTCTGCGTGTGGCCTTCTTTTGAGAGATGTCAACCATCCCGGCCTGACCTTGTTTATTAAAATGACTTAGTTTTGCGGGAGGCATCGTTTTCGGAGTCTATCACTCTTGTATTTTTAGTGTCAAACCGGCGTAGATTTTAGTTGGGTAATAACAACGGGTAGGGGGTGTCATTCCTGATCTAAAAACTCAAAGGTATCGCGCCAGCCACGCCCTTCTACAGGAAAGTTCTTTCGCAATGGATATCCCTCGTTATACTCGTCGGGCAGAAGAATCCGCTTTAATTCGGGGTGATTATTGAATTTAATGCCCATCATGTCGTAGACCTCGCGTTCTTGATAATTGGCCCCTTTCCAAATGGGGGTCACAGAATCTATGGTGCAGTCTTGCTCACTAACGCGCGCCTTCACACGAACCTGATGTTTTTTTCGGATAGAGAATAACTCGTAGACCATCTCAAACCGATCTTCACTGGTGTTTTGATTTCTCCCCCGCGCAGGGGCAGCACCTCTCGTAGGGGTCGCACCCATATCATCCACGGAAGAAATATGAATCGGGTAGTCAAAATCTAATGCAGAATCGTCTCGGAGAAATTGCGAAATCAACAGAATGCCCTCTTTCTTGATATGAATGGAAAGATCGCCCCGAAACAGGGTCGCCCCAATATAAAAATCAGGACAGGCCGCTTGTATTTTTTGAGCTATCGGATGATTTTGGCCATCCTCCATTCCAATAGGAATCTTCATATTTCCCGTTCACCCTTGGCCTG
>CAYJXH010000127.1:1553-4214 GCA_964373975.1 uncultured Nitrospirota bacterium
TGATCTTGAAGCCGTAATACGCCTTCAAGCAGTGCCTCTGGCGTGGGAGGACAGCCCGGCACATAGATATCCACCGGAACAAAACGATCCACCCCTTGCACCACTGCGTAACTGTTGTAGATATTGCCCGATGTCGCGCAAGAGCCCATGGAGATCACATATTTGGGTTCTGGCATTTGATCGTACACCTTGCGAATAACAGGCGCCATCCTGCGACAAACGGTTCCCGCGACAATCATTAAATCGGACTGGCGGGGCGAGCCTCGAAAGATTCCAGCGCCAAAACGATCAATGTCGTAGCGAGATGCCACGGCGGCGATCATCTCAATCGCGCAACAGGCCAGCCCAAACGTCAGCGGCCAAAGCGATCCTTTGCGCGCCCAGTTCACCGCGTTGTCAACGGTTGTCGTAATAAAATTAGCTTCAAATTGGCCTGTTAGTCCCATTCTAAACCTCCCTTCCTCCAAGCATACGCAAATCCTAAGACAAAAAGCGCAATAAAAATAAGCATCGAAATAAGTCCTACAAGACCGATTTTAGCGAAGGCAACTGCCCATGGATACAGAAAGATAATCTCAATGTCAAAGATAACAAATAAAACTGCAACAATATAATACCGCGCTGGATACGGGATGCGCGCGTCTGAAATCGGCTCACTGCCGCACTCGTAAGGAGAAAGTTTGTCTTTATTAAATACACGCGACTGAACAAAATAACTGACAAACAATGTGCCCGCGCCAAAAACAAGCGTGGCAACGAGAAAAATAAAAATAGGAATATAACCCATCGCCGAGACACCCATTCTATTCAATCCTACGCGGAATTACATGGGAAGATTGTCGCACGCAAATAGGTTTCTTGTCAAAAGCAAACCCGCTTCCTCATCCAGAGGATTGTGATCTTGCATGAGCTACCAGCTAAAACCTGTTAGAACGATTGCTTTGATTGATTTTTTCATCGCCTTCCCTTTCATGTTTATTAGCATTAGAACAAGGAAGCCGAAGGGAATCTTCCCTGCGAAGCCTCTCTCCCGAAATGTTTAAAGCTTTGTTTCGTGGCCATGCGTCCCCGTGCGGTTTTGTCTAAGAAACCGCTTTGAAGCAGGTACGGCTCAAAAACTTCTTCGAGTGTTTCCTTCTCTTCGCCCAACGAAGAGGCCAGCGTCTCAACACCCACGGGGCCTCCGCCAAATTTATCAATAATGAGCAAAAGCAATTTTCGATCCATCGTATCTAGTCCTGCGTTATCAATGTCCATGCGGTCTAACGCCTGTTTTGCGACGGAACAGTCAATACGGCCATCGGACATCACCTCCGCAAAATCGCGCACGCGCCGCAAGATGCGATTGGCAATGCGCGGCGTTCCCCGACTGCGATTGGCAATCTCCAGCGCGGCCTCGTCGGAAATAGGAAGATTGAATATACCGGCGGAACGCACCACAATAAGACGCAACTCTTCCGGGCTATAAAACGTCAGCCGGTTAATCACGCCAAAGCGATCCCGTAACGGAGAAGTGAGAAGCCCGGCGCGCGTTGTGGCGGCAATGAGCGTGAACTTGGGTATAGACAATTTCAGCGTGCGGGCCGACGGCCCTTGGCCAATAATAATATCAATTTGATAATCTTCCATCGCCGGATACAGCACTTCCTCCACCGTAGGATGAAGCCTGTGAATCTCATCAATGAAGAAAATATCCCCTTCGGAAAGATTGCTTAAAATGGCGGCAAGATCTCCGGGTTTCTCAATCGCAGGGCCAGAAGTGGCCTTGATATTCACCCCCATCTCCCGCGCAATAATGTTGGCCAGCGTCGTTTTCCCTAGTCCCGGCGGCCCGTAGAAAATGACATGATCTAAAACCTCTCCGCGTTTTTTTGCCGCTTCAATATAAATCTGTAAATTTTCCTTGATCTGATTTTGGCCGACATACTCCGAGAGCAAAGCAGGGCGAAGATGCGCCTCCACCCGTTTTTCTTCGTTTTCTAACTGACCTGAAAGTAATCGCTCTTCCAATTTCTAATTCCCTTTCGATAACATCTGTAAAGCCTTTTTGATGAACGCTTCGAGGGTGTGATCTTGCCCCTCCTCCTTGAAGATTCTATCAATAACTTTTTCGGCTTCGCGTTGTGAATAGCCTAAATTCATTAATGCGGAAATGGCATCATCACTAACAGTATTTTCTGTTTTAACTAAAACCTCTCTCATCTCATCGAGCGATGATACCTTTTCCTTCAGTTCCAATACTAGCCGTCCGGCCATTTTTGGGCCGATTCCGGGAATCAGTCGAAGGCGCTCCACATCGCCTTTTTGAATGGCGGTTAAAAGTGCCGGAACCTCAATGCCAGACAGGATATTTCGCGCAAGTTTAGGCCCTACGCCGGACACGCCAATTAAAAGCAGAAAAAGTTTCTTTTCCAGAATCGTTAAAAAGCCGTATAGTTGTAGCGCATCTTCTCGAACGTAGGTATGAATATGAAGGGAGACAGGGCTTTTGATTTCGGGCAGTTGATAATAGGTTGAAAGGGGAATAAAGACCTGATAGCCAATTCCGGAAACTTCAACAATCAGTGCGTCTAGCGACTTTGATGCAATTATTCCGGTGATAGAGGCAATCATTTTATCTGTTGCAGGAACTCGCGTCGGCCTTCTTCAGGCGACCCAACG
>CAYJXH010000128.1:0-4137 GCA_964373975.1 uncultured Nitrospirota bacterium
CCCCGCCACTGCGTTCCACAAATGGTTTTATAATCGCATCCGGGACAGGTTCCCTTTTGGTCTTCTGTTGGCCGAAAAGAAACAGAAGCGTCGGTGATTTCTGCAAGCAATTTAAAGATGACGGTTTTTAACGGCGCGTAAACTGTGTTAGGTGATGCGCCATCAAACAGCGAATGTTCAATCGCACTTCCTATTTTTAAACGGCCCAAAAATAAAAATAGCGCTTCCATATCCTCGATCCGCGTTTTTGTCTTTTCGCTATATAGAAGAATGTAGAAAGGCAACTGAAGGCTTCCTATCGCCTTTTGCCAACTCCCCCTTTCTTCAATAGAAAGTTTTTTTAAGTCAATCGCGACATGCGCGGGAGAAGCACCCGTTTTATAATCTACAATGAATGTTTTGTCATCTCTCCGTTCGACTTTATCTATTCTCCCTTTTAATCGAAACCCGTTTACACGAACATCTATTGCGCACTCGCACGACAGAACGGTCACGCTATTTTCGTTGACGAGCGGGAGACAATACTCTGTAAGAAATTCACCCAAATGCCGCTTCACCTGTCTTTTCAATAGATACAGCGCGCCAAACGACGAATCGCCCCCGTATTGTTTCGTAAATAGGTCATCCACGAGCGCGTCCATTTGTGCCCTGTCCATGTCGGCTTCCAAAAGCTTACGGCCTTTTTTTTCTAAAAAATAATCTCTCAAAACGGCATGAACAAAGCTCCCCAGATCAGAACGTTCGATATCCCCCGATACATCTTCTTTGGGTTTTAAGCAAAGCACCGATTTGTAATAAAACTGAAGGGGACATTTTAGATAACAATCAATGGCCGTTGCGCTAAAAGTAAAATCTTTTAGAAACGCGGCGACGGCAGGGGTCTTATCAATGGGCACCGGGCCTTCGTTCCCCAGGTTCACCCGATACGAAATTGGTTTTATATCGCGTCTTGCGTCATGGGTTAAATCCTCGCAGGCGGCGTTCCGCCTTTTCTGCCTCTCCCACAGCAGTTTTTCCACAAAACGGGATCGTTCTTTTTTGTCGTTCTCGATAAAAAAAAGATGCACATCGGCCGCATGATGAATGAGCGTATCAAAATGGTAGGCCGTCCGTTTATCCTTATCTAGGTAAGTGGGCAGACCTAAAATTTCTCTCGCTCGGAAGGGGATCAGAGATTCTTCTCTTTTTGTTTCGGGAAGAATCTCCTCATTGGCATCCAGAACGAATACATTCTTGAACGTGAGATTGCGTGTTTCTAATGAACCTAACACCTGCAATCCCCGAATCGGTGTGCCTGAAAAGGGGGTGTAACAGGTCGCAATATACTTCCGCAGGAAAACAAAATAGGTTGCCCGATCGGAAAATGCAAGTCCCTTCATCAATGATCGGGGTAAAATGGAAAGCGCGGTAATCAAAGATTCCGAAAAGGGATGGAAGAGGGGATGCCGTTTTGCAGGGCTTTGATGAAACAGAAAGACGAGCAGATCAATACAACGCGTTGCGAACGCCGCAACATTCTCAAAGGAGAGAAACGTCCCAAGGGTGATTCTATGAATCTCCTTGAGATGCGCCCTTAGCCGCTCCTCGGTTACCTCTGGTTCGTTGAGTTTCTTTTTTACATTGACAAAGAGCGTTTTACTTCCCTCAATTTCTTCAATCGTGGTAAAGGTCTTTGCCTTGTGCCTAAGCAGTTCATCCTCTAGCGTGTGAAAAAGAATCCGGGTGATCTCGGAATTTCCCTGAAAAAAGATATTTTTTGTGTAGGGATGCAGAACAAATTTTAGGTAGTCCGGAATATAAACCCGATCACCGTCCATGGAAGTGATCAGTGCCATAAGATTGTTGAGAAAACCAAAAACAGGTGTCCGCGACAAAGGATACCCCATAGATACGTTGTAGGAATCTTCGTCCATATTAGAAAGTCCCTGCCGCAGAAGGGGGAAAAGGGTATCGGGCGTCGGCAACATGATGACACTCTCTTTGTCTAGGGGATATTGGTTAATCAACGCGCCCAACGCCAAAACCTGTCCGTGGGTATCTGGACTACTATAGAAGTGTATCCGTGGCTCTGAAATCGGTTCAGCCGCAGGCTTTGGCTCTTCCGCAACAATACCGAGCTTGATAAGATTTTCCGCAAGACCAACCCCTTGCTGAAATAGAAAGCGTGTATTGTCGCATGAGAGCAGTGTTTTGAAAATAATTTTTTCGGTATAGGTCAGGGCAAAAAAACCGGCAAAGATAATCCTGTCGTATTGATCGAGTTCTGATTGCGCAACCTTTTGGGCCGCAACCTGATAGCGTTGTGACCGCGTGGAAAAACCCAAAGAGGCCGCCGTCTCATAAAACGCCTTATAAAAATAGGTGAGGGATTGTAACCTCTCCTCTGTGTATTTAGGAATGCCATCAGACAGAACGGCTTCCATGCCTTGAAGTCTTTCGGACGAAACGCCCTCAAGGGTCATCTCTTCGATGTCCTGATATATTTTCATCCCAAGGGGGAAGAAGCTATCGGGTGTCAAAAACCCGGTTCCACCCAAATGCTTGGGGGCGCGTTGATGAATCTCGTACAGCAAAGCAACCGCATCAATGGTTTCCAGATTTTTTAATAATCCAAATTTCTCATAGATGAAATCAATAAACGCGTCCATGGAAAATGTAACGGGCGGAATAAAACTTTCCCCGATCTTTTTGGCCATGCCAGCCCGTAAGAAATGGGAAGGTCTTTTTCCGGGAAAGATAACGAGGGATGCTGTGTAGTCTCTCTCCTTCCCCGTAAGATAAGAGATGACGGTTTCGATGAGATCCGTGCCGGGGGAAAGAATAATCGGGCTTATCATACCGTTTGCACCTCGTTTAAATCTATATAGGCAATGAGGCCAGCAACCGCCCTGTCTTTATAGATATCGCCCAGTATTCCCATATAGTTCTGGAGTTGGGCATGGTATTTTTCTCCTTGGTTCGAGCCGGTTTTATAATCAATCACGGTAACCTTATCTTTATCAATGACCACGCGATCCATTCGGAAAAGATTCCCACGGCCATCCACATATTCCTGTTCTCTTTTGATTTCTCGATCCGGCGCTGTTTTAAAATAGCCGCTGACCTCATTGTTGTTTACGATGGATAGAATACGGTCGGAAATCTCCACCTCGGAAAAATCAAGCATGGTTTCCGCTTTAACCCGCCGAATGATTTTCAAAAGTCTATCTTCAAAATCGTCCCCCACTTCCGCAACGAAAAACATCACCCGATGAATAAAATCCCCGCGCCGTCTTTCCTCCATGGGAATAAATTCCGCAGTACCCAAATGAAATGCCAGCGGCCGGCAACGATACAAAAGGGGGGAAGGGTCTAGGCGGCCACAAGGGTCGCCCCTGCGTGGATGATATTCTGGTTTTGTTGTGGGGGGATAATCCGCAATCGGAAGGAGAGAAAAGGGATACTGATTGGGTTTGTTCGTTACCCCAACGACATACAGCTCTCTTTCGGGCCGCGTAAATCCGACATAAAGGGTGTTGAGCTGGTTGACCCTTTCGCGCATTTTCTCTGCTTCATAAAGGCCGCGCAGGGTTTCGTCACATTCGGCCTCGTTCTTTTTGATCTTCAGCAAGTGAACGATTTCCCTGCCAGAGGCACTGCCCCCTGCGGGGGGTGCAACCCCATTTTCCTCAATGATATAGTCTAGTCCCCGCTCTCTAACGTCATAGAGAAGCGTAATCACCACGGGGAAGCCCAGCCCCTTTGATTTATGGATGGTCATGATGTTGACCGCTTCTGTGTTTTTAGGAACCGCCATATTCCAATTGGCATCTCCACTTTCTTCATCGGACGCGGCGGCTAGAAAATCGGTCAGGCTGTTTAATCCCTGCCGCTCAAAGCCTGATACAACCTCAAGAAATTGAATGAGTGCCGCTTCCTCTTTTGGAATTTCCTGAAAGATATTAAACACAACAAATATCTCGGTTACGAGGTCGTAAACGGGAAGAAACCCGGAGACCTTAAAGAGGCTGTCGAAATACCGATCCCAAAGTTCCCCAAACTGATCTTGGAATGTTTTGTAAAGGGGCGAAACGTCCCCTGCTAGGGGATTTCGCCTCTGCTTGAAACAAAACGCTCTAAGATGTTCGATAGGTATGT
>CAYJXH010000129.1:0-1535 GCA_964373975.1 uncultured Nitrospirota bacterium
AAACCGTTTTGCCTGTGGCTATATCAATAACCTGTATGTTCGTTGGATTCACTGCGCCAGCAGTTCCTACCTTGGCCTTCATCGCCTCAAAAAGACCTGTAGAATATTTATTGAGGACAAAAAGGAGTTTGTCATCTGGAGAAATACCCAGATTACCGGGACGAGATTTCACCGAAAAGGTATCCACGACCGCGCCCTTGGCAATATCAATTTTTTTGACAACACTGCCTAAAAAGGCGGACTGATAAGCAAATTGCCCTTTTGAATCAACCACAATATACATTGGCACTGCCGAAGTCTTTACGGTCTTGGCGATCTTCATGGTTGCTAAATCAAGAAAGGCCATGTTGGCGGAAAATTTATTAGAGATAAGCGCCCATTTACCATCGGGCGTTGTAGCGATTCCTTCTGGACTATCACCGCCAGAAGGAACGGATGTCTCAATTTTAAAAGGATTTAAGGAAATGACCCAGATCACACTATTAGTATAGTCAGAGACAAGACAGGTCTTGCCATCGCGCGTAATAGCCGCATAGTTGGCGGATGCAGGGTTACCCGTAAGGGCGACCACATCAACCTTCCCTGACGCAGTATCAACTTTTGCAACCTTGCCGGAAAGCTCTCCGGCGACACAAAGTGATTTCCCGTCAGACGAAAGGTCAACCTGTCCCGGGCCAAACCCTGCGGGCAAATCAACTGTCTTAGCAACTTTAGAAGAGGCCATATCAAAGAAAACAACCTTGTTGGCCGCTTTATCCACTGCATAAAGCATCTTCCCGTCTGGCGTACCATTGCTGTTTCCCTGTTTGTTGCCGCTTAACACAGGCCCGCGAAGATCAACGCCTACGGGAATCTCCTTCAACAGATTTAATGACGGAAGTTCAAAAACAAGAATCTTCCCGTTATAACCGCCAGCGGCATATCCAATCCATGGGTCTTTGGCCTCCACGCTCCCGGAAAAAACAAAACCAGAAAAAACAAAAAACAGAGAAAGAATAAATAAGACGGCCTTTTTCATTATAAAAACCTCCTCTACGCTATAGCGTTTTCCAGAACGGTTACTCGAACGTTTACTTGATGTAATAATTTCTTATCCCCTGCCAAAACCACGCACAGGGGCATTGCTTATATCATGCCCTATAATACTTGTCAATCCTCTTGAAAATTTTTTTAGGTTTACTCGTTTTGCTATGGAAACGATTACAATGAGATGAAGGAAAGACGGAAGCAGGGGGGCTACGAGACCCTACGAACAGAACAGATTATGAAACGATGGATATACGGAAACGATTATGGACTAGGGACAATAATGGGGTAGGTGATTCGCGCTTACCGCCGTTCCTGTGCCATTGGTGACCCTACAGGTTTGGGTCGGCACGGTCGGCTGTGTAAATACACTAACACCGTAGGCCGAGCGACTGGCAATAGCGGTAGCGAAGGTAAGGCTTCCATCGGCACTGATGAAGAGGCTGTCGCCGCCGTTATTGTGCAATACGAGACCGGTACCGGTGAGACCTGCGACCGTGCCGCCAATA
>CAYJXH010000129.1:1635-4121 GCA_964373975.1 uncultured Nitrospirota bacterium
GTTATTGTGCAATACGAGACCGGTACCGGTGAGACCTGCGACCGTGCCGCCAATATTGTTGTCGTTGTGTTAACAATTGCGGTTCCTGTCGTTGCATCAATATCGAGCGTTGTATTTTGGGTTGTCTCCGTATCAGAATCTCTGATGATAATCGGAAAGTCTTCACCTGTCCTATCTACAACCGTTGATGCTAAAACCCTGTCAAATCCAATTCCGTTGGCGTCAAAGGGGCTTGTAACGAAATGGACATTCTGTTTGGCTGACATGATATGTGTCCCAAGGCTTAATGTAACAAACTGATATTAAAATGATACCACTTATTTTTTGCTTGTCCACTCTCCTATTCCCCACCTGTAAACGCGCTTGAATGATCCGGGTCTTATAACGTAGAATAACGCCCTATTGGACGGGTCACGCTGTGTAACCCACAATGCGTAAGTGGCGCGTTTTTACCCAACCATGCGTTATGGCTTGTAATGAGAACTCAATAAAAATGGAACCAGTAGCCCCAGCAGACAAAGAACAGATGGTGCAGAAGATGTTTTCTTCAATCGCGCGCTATTACGATTTGAATAACACACTGCTTTCCTTTGGCATTCATTACCGATGGAAGCGTCAAATGGTCAACATGGCAGGGCTTCGACATGGAGATTCTGTTTTGGATGTCGGGGCGGGCACGGCCGATCTTGCTATTTTAGCGGCAGAAAAAGTGGGGAAAACCGGAAGGGTCATCGCGTCTGATCTTAATGAGCCGATGTTGCAAATCGGGAAGGAGAAGCTTGCGACGGTTTCCGTTGCTTTAGGAATGGCCGCGCCATCCACAGAATGTATTTTGGCCAACGCAGAATCGCTGCCCTTTGAAGATCAATCGGTGGATGTTGTCTTAACCGGTTTTTGTATGCGGAACGTGGCCAACCTAGATAAAGCCTTGAGCGAAATCTTTCGTGTTCTAAAACCGACAGGGCGTTTTGCTTGTCTGGAATTCTCAACGCCACAAAACAAATTCCTGCGCCGGCTGTATGATTTTTATTCTTATCAGTTTCTTCCGGCTATCGGAACTTATGTTGCAAAAGATCGCACAGGTGTGTACCAATACCTAACCGATTCGATTCGTCTGTTTCCCAATCAGGAGGCGTTTTCAGAAAAAATTCAAAAAGCGGGTTTCAAAGAAGTATCTTATGTAAACAAAACCGGGGGCATTGTCGCCATTCATATCGGGACAAAGGGCAATCAATAATCTAACAACAATAAGGAGGCGTTATGCGTTTTGTAAAACGGGTTTCACAATGTGCAGTTTTTTTCGGTGTAGTTTTTTTCAGTCTAACTTTATCATTCGTGGGGGTATCGTTTAGCGGGGAAACATCGCGTGTCTTTTTTACTGCACCTACTGATCAGGCGGTTGTCAGCAGTCCGGTGAAGGTTGCGATGGGCGCAGAAGGTTTTATCATTGAACCCGCTGGCGCTATAAAGGCGGGAGCGGGACACCTTCATATTATGGTTGATACGGACTGCGTAGCCGTTGGAACGCTTGTGCCAAAAGACGCCACGCACTTGCACTATGGCAAGGGGCAGATGGAAGCAGAAATTGCACTATCACCCGGACCGCATACCCTCTGCTTACAGGCCGCAGACGGTGCTCATATTGCCCTAGCAGGACATGGCATGACGCAGAAGATTGCCATCACGGTGAAATAATGCCTTATAATTCCCCCTTGGGCAAGCCTTGGGGGTAAGGTTAGCGGGGGGTTAGGCCGTGCCTGGCACGACTTCCACTTTCACCTGTGCGGTGGTATCGTGGGGCAATTTCACGGAAATAAAGAAAGACCCCAGTTCCTTAATCGGCTTTTCAAGAATGATATTATACGGAAGCCGCTATTCCATTGACTGTAACCTTTGCCTGTCCCGCATTCACGGTTCCCATCACCAGATCGTTTACCCCGGCCCGTCACCGTAATTTTCTCATCGGTGGTGGCCGACTGATCGGGGGGATTATCAATATAAACCCGCGGGGCCTGCTGGTCTAATACAATCGTAATCGTATCGGTGCCAATGCGGCCAGAACGACTGGTGGCTACTGCGGTCAGCAGATTCCCCCTTCCAGCAAACCAACACCCTCTATCTTAAACCTGCCCCCCGAAACCTTCGCCACAAACTGCTGATTGATGACAACCGTTGCATCGGGATCATCAATCGTTCCCTCAATCGTAATGGGTGTCTTGCCCATGGCTGTATAATCGGCGGGGGAGGTGATCTTCACCACCGGCGTCGTGGTGGTGTCTCCTGCACATTCACGCTAAAACTGGCCGTACGGTTATTACTTGCACCATCAATGGCAATGCTGGTCACAGGGAGAACAAAAAGTTAATAAGGCATGCCTGACCCTTTCATTTTCACATCTTGGTCAGTTCCACCTAGCTCTTGTATCCGTTTTTTCCTCTCCCACGTTCCAATCGTTTGATCAAGAAGATGACGAACCATAACATCCT
>CAYJXH010000130.1:0-4109 GCA_964373975.1 uncultured Nitrospirota bacterium
CAATGCCGAGGGGCGAAGCCCCGAGGCAACTTCTTCGGCAAATCTGAAATGGTGGAGGCGGCGGGAATTGAACCCGCGTCCGAAAACAATCCAACAAAAGGCACTCCATGCTAAGTCTTTGTTTTATATCTTACCGCAGGCTACACCCAAAGACAGG
The DNA here is from genome assembly GCA_964373975.1 of uncultured Nitrospirota bacterium. Taxonomy (GTDB): domain Bacteria; phylum Nitrospirota; class Nitrospiria; order SBBL01; family SBBA01; genus JACPZM01. Next base: position 158 of record CAYJXH010000130.1, read on the forward strand.
TTTAACCCTTAGCCAGCTTCTTTCTTTAACCTAGCCTCGCAAAGCATAAAGGCCGGGCGAGCCTACTATATGGCGTCTTCCACCCCCGTAGGCGTAGAATGGTTGACGTCGCTACCCTTAGGCGGCGAGGGCTAACTCTTCGTTAGCAACTATGTTTTTTCCATTTGTTTAACGAGCCCAATGGACCTCGGCATGCGTCTTTTGTCTTCCTATCTCCGTCGAAACCAGTCGCCCCCCTTTTTTTGTTAATTTTTTGTTAGTGTTTTTTATTATGTTTATCTTCGTCAATCCATGTCCCAATCACTTTTTTTAGCTGTTGGGAGAGGTCTAGAAAACGAACGCCAAGCCCTTCGGAATCGGACCCGGAATTGTATCTCCAGACAACTTCACAGGTACAAGCAATTTTTGTTATTTGATCGGGCAGAATAAATTCAACAGGAAAGTAATCTCCTATTTTCAAAGGGTGAGATGAGGAGAGACGCAAGCCGCCCAATCCGAGGTTTTCGGCATAAGCAAGAAAAATTTTATCAAACTGCTTTCCCTTCACCTCCAAAACCATAACCGGTTTTCGAGGAAGGGTTCTCCGATTCAGACTTGGATTTTCTTGGACTAGCGTTTTCATATTTCCCCCAAAAAGATTTCTGAATTCAGTAAAACTACAGTCGAAATGCGTATAAAACTCGACGAGAAATCTATCTTTCTTCTGCAAACGACATAAAGGCGATATTGCGAGACTGTTTAATCGCGCGCGTGACCTGCCTTTGATGCAGGGCACAATTGCCCGAAATACGCCGTGGTGTAATTTTTCCACGATCGGACAAAAAGGTTTTTAAAATAGAAACCTCTTTATAGTTCACAGACTGTTCTTTCTCGACGCAAAATAAACAGACCTTCTTTTTTTGTTCCTGAAAATACGCTCCCATATTTAAAAAATCCCTTTCTTGTTAAAATGGCATTTCTTCGCCGAACTCTTCCGAGGCGGATTCGGATCGCTCGCCGCCCGCATCCTGCGATAAAGCAGGGCGTTTTGGAAGGAAGCGAATGGACTCTGCAACCACCTCATGCTTGTTCCGCTTCTGCCCATCCTCGCCTTCCCAACGGCGCTGGGAGAGCCTTCCATCAATGACCACGCCACTTCCCTTGTTGAGGTATTTGCCGCAACTTTCTGCCTGTTTTCCAAATACCACAATATCAATAAAGCAAACTTCTTCCTTGACCTCATCGCCCTGTTTGTATTTCCGATTCGTCGCTAGACTAAAGCTTGCCACAGGCGCGCCACTTGGCATATAGCGAACCTCGGGGTCTTTTGTGAGATTACCCATTAGAATAACTTTATTAAAGCTGACCATACGACGGATCTCTTAAGTTGTGGGCAGTGCGCCTTGTAATATAGGCGTCGCCAAACGAACATTCAAAGGGTTGACCTTAACGGTTATAAACTTAATAATGGTCTCCTCTAGCCGACAAGTTCTCTCAACGTCAAAAACCAAGTTCCCTTTTCCCTTAAAATGCATCAGAATATAGACACCTTTCTTTTCCTTTTGCACCTCATAAGCCAGTTTCTTCCTGCCCATATTTTCGACGAGGACGATTTCGCCATTTCCCCGCTCAACCGTTGCCCGAACCTTGGCAATGGTCTTTAAAATTTCATCATCCGCAAGGGTGGATTTTATGATAAAAATAATTTCATAGAGCTTGCTTGCCACCAAAGTGCTTTCTTTAACCTTCGTAGGGGTCGTACCCCCAATCACTGCAGTTGCCAATTTATTTCCCTTTCAATAAAGATGTGCGTTATTAACGCAAGACCCTAACATAATTTGTTACAACGAGTCAATTTTTTTCTGCATGACCCATTCTAAAATGGCTTGATGCGTTGGGAGTCGGTTTGCGGCCTGCTCAAATATAACCGAGTTTTTCCCGTCCATAACGCAGTCTGTAATCTCTTCTCCGCGATGCGCCGGAAGACAGTGCATAATGAGGCAATTTTCTTTGGCAAGATTTACAAGGGATTGATTGATCTGAAAGGGCAAAAACGGAATCTTACGCATCTTATCCACGATGGGGATCTTTTCATATCCCATTGAAACCCATGTGTCGGTATAGAGAATATCGGCATCCACCACCGCCTTCTTTGGATCGTTCGACACGATAATTTTAGAGGGCAACGCGCCCTGCGAATGATTCTCATTTGCAAGGGCGGTGGCCTGTTTCACGATATGTGGATTGGGCTCATATTCCATTGGACAGGCAATGGTCACGTTCATCCCAACCCTCGCGCCGCCTTCCATCAGCGAGTGTGCGATATTATTTCCATCGCCGAGGTAGGTAAGGTTTAACCCGCGAAGAGGCCCCCGCTTCTCGAAAATAGTGAGAAAGTCTGCCAGAATTTGACAGGGATGGCAAAGGTTAGAAAGGCCATTGATAATGGGGATCGTCGCAAAATTAGCCCATTCGACCAATTTTTCCTGCTCAAACGTTCGGATCACAATGGCATCAAGATAGGACGAGAGGACCTGCGCGGTGTCGGCAATGCTTTCCCCTCGGGAAGTTTGACTGTCATTGGGGGTAAGAAAGATCGGATGGCCTCCGAAGCGAGCAATCGCGGCCTCAAACGCAACACGCGTTCGGGTGGAGGGTTTTTCAAAAAAAAGTCCGATGGATTTTCCCTTCAGGAAGGAAGTCTCATCTGCTGACAGATTATTTTTTTTGAAATAACCGGCGCGATCAATGATGCCCTCGATTTCTTCTAAGCTAAGCGCGTAAAAATCTAAAAAATCACGCTTTGACACTTAAAACCTCCTTCAAAATAGAAACGGCCTGATCAATTTCCTTACGGCTCACCATGAGTGGCGGCGTCATACGAAGCGTATTTTCTGATGTGCGAGACAACAATAACCCTTTCTGGTGCGCCTTTTTCATTACCTCCAGAGCGGGTAGAGAAATATCAATGCCGATGAGCAGTCCCGCGCCGCGCACCTCTTTGATAAGGCCAGTCTGGCTTTGCATTAAAACCAGTTTTTTCAAAAGAGACTGCCCCGCAGACTGTATGCGTTTTAAGAAGGGCGGGGTCATCTGTTTGGCTACGGCATTCGCGGCAGAACAGGCCAGCGGGTTTCCTCCAAAAGTCGAGGCATGTTTTCCCGGCGTAAAGCAAGCGGCAACATTCTTTTTGGAAAGCATTGCGCCAATGGGGAATCCGCCGCCCAACCCCTTTGCCAATGTCAAGATATCCGGCACGATTCCAGATTGTTCGTAAGCAAAAAGGGTTCCTGTTCGGCCCATCCCTGTTTGAACCTCATCTAATATGAGCAAGAGTTTGTTTTTATCGCACAGCTTCCGAACCGCCGCAAGATAATTTGATTTTGGAATTTTTACACCGCCCTCGCCTTGTATCGGCTCTAAAAGAACGGCCGCAGTGTTGGGCGTGATCGCTTTTTCAATGGCCTGAACATCGTCAAATGGCACATGTAAGAATCCTGTTGGAAGCGGCTCAAACCCCTTTTGATATTTTTTCTGGCCGGTCGCAGAAAGCGTTGCCAATGTTCGTCCGTGAAAGGAATTTTCAGCAGAAATAATCTCAAACCGCTTGGGGTTGATCGTCTTGGCAAATAGGCGCGCAAGTTTTATGGCCGCTTCATTTGCCTCTGCGCCGCTGTTACAGAAAAAAACCTGATCGGCAAACGAATGATGGGTTAGCCACTCCGCAAGCTCTATTTGAGGAATGTTGTAGTATAGGTTTGAGATATGCAGAAGCGATTTTGCCTGTTTGCAAATAGCAGAAACAAGGTTTTTATTGCAATGTCCCAAACTGTTGACAGCGATTCCGCTGACAAAATCAAGATAGGAAGTCCCGTCGGCGTCAACCAGTGTGCTACCCTGTCCCTTGGTAAAGACCAGCGGAAACCGGGCGTAGTTTGGCATCAACACCCGTTCCCCCTTTTTAATCCAGTTC
>CAYJXH010000131.1:0-4050 GCA_964373975.1 uncultured Nitrospirota bacterium
TATTTACAGGGACAACGCTTCTTACACGCAATACGCGAGACTTCCGTAATATTCCAAATTTTTCTATACGAAAAGTTTAGCAACACCGTCTCCGTCCTGTTGAACCAGTAAGGGGGAACACGGTATGACGATTTTATAGGCGGTTTAAGTTGAAAAGGGTGGCATGTTCTATATATACTGATGTTGTAACGATTGCGGGGGAAAAGTGATGATAACTGAAGCATTAAAAGGAACGATTCACGGGAATCATATCGAGTTGGAGCAGGTGCCTTCCGTTCCGGATGGTTCACTTGTTTTGGTTTCCATTGCGCCGTTTTCGGTCGCAGACGATGAAGGCCGCCGCAGGATTTTAGACCTTTGTGGCACATGGAAGAATGACCCTTCCATCCCAGTCATCTTTAATGAGATTGCGCAAGAACGCCATGCGCACTGCGAGAGGGAACTCCTGCTTCCTTGATACTCTTAGACACCAATATCATTGTTGCCTACCTGAACGGCAATGTAGCCGTGGCCCAACGCATCGCAGACCATCTTTCCGAGATTGCCGTTCCTTCTATCGTGGCCGCCGAACTGTACTATGGGGCTTATGCCTCTTCTAAATCCCAGGAAAATCTGGACAAGCTGGATCGTTTTCTCAAAACAGTCTCAGTTGTAGACTTTGATCTATCCGCTTCACGACATTTTGGAATTCTCAAGGCAGACCTCCGTAAGAGAGGCCGACCCACTAGCGAGACCGACGCATGGATAGCCGCCATTGCTCTCAGCCATCATGCAACATTAGTAACCCACAATACTCGCGATTTTGAATATATTTCTGGACTTAGACTTTCAGACTGGATCTCTTCCGTCTTTTAGTGTCGTGGGATTTGGCCATTACTTCGTAGCGATTGGCGATTTCAACGGAGATGGAAAACCAGATATCGCCGTGGCCGGGGGTAGCAACACAGTCTCCGTCCTGTTGAACCAGTAAGGAGGATGCTGAAGTAGAGGGGTTATTTTTTCTCTTTCATTGCAGGAGATGAACAATTTATGGGAAGAGGCGAAGAAGGATTAGAGATGAATCCAAATATCCCTGAACAAAAAAGAGAGCTTCGCGCGCGATTTATTAAAATGAGAACCGCGCTGTCTGATCCTGATCGCATTGCAAAAAGCCGCGCCATTGAAAAACGGGTGTTCGCCTCCCTTGAGTTTACTTCAGCAAAGACCGTTCATTTCTATTTGTCGGATTCGTTTGAGGTCAAAACCGATCGGCTTATTATAGAGGCACTGCGATTGGGGAAAAGGGTGGTTGTCCCGGTTCGTTCTGAAAAACAACCTACGCTTTGTGAAAGCGTTAATTCTAAAATAAGGGTCTCCCCCGAAGCGGTGGATTTATGGATTCTTCCCGCTGTTGCCTGTGATACAATGGGCAACAGACTGGGGCGTGGCGGCGGGTATTATGACAGATTGCTTGCTTCCTGTGTTGAAAAAATAGTTTGTCTTGTGTTTGAATTTCAAATGGTGAACGCGCTCCCTTCTCAGGGCACGCTCCCTTCGCAGGGTACGTTGCCCTCGCAGGGCACGTTGCCCTTTGAAAAAACAGATCGAAGTGTTGACATGATTATTACAGAAACCAGAACGATCATTTGTGGAGAAAAGTAAAATGCGGCTTATTGACGGAAAGGGAATTGCGCAAGGCATTCGGAATGATATTAAGCAGGAAATCGCGTCGTTAAAAATCCGTCCCGGATTGGCGGCGATTTTAGTAGGTGAGAATCCAGCCTCTAAAGTTTATGTGCGTAACAAACGGAAGGCCTGTGAGGAGGCGGGCATCTATTCTGAAGAACATGCTTTATCGGCAGAAACGTCCGAGTCTGATCTGCTATCCCTCATTGAGAAACTCAATAACAATCCTGCAATTCACGGTATTTTGGTTCAGCTTCCTCTTCCTAAAAGTCTCAATGAACGAAAAATTTTGGATGCCGTAACGCCCGAAAAAGATATTGACGGATTCCATTATATGAACGTCGGAAAGCTGGTTGCAAACGAAAATGGGTTTTATTCCTGCACGCCGCTTGGCGTTATTGCGCTTTTAAAAGCCGCGAAGGTTCCCATTGCAGGCGCACACGCAGTGGTTGTGGGTCGGAGTAACATTGTCGGGAAACCAGCAGCACTTTTGCTCCTGCATGAAAATGCTACGGTCACGATCTGTCACTCTAAGACAAAAAATCTTTCCGAAATCTGCCAACAGGCCGACATTCTCGTTGCCGCAATTGGAAAGGCTAAATTTGTTACAGCGGATATGGTCAAACAAGGCGCGGTTGTTATTGATGTGGGAATCAATCGCACGGAAGATGGGAAGCTTTGCGGGGATGTTGATTTTGACGCGGTCGCAGAAAAGACCTCTGCCATTACGCCGGTACCGGGAGGGGTGGGGCCGATGACCATTGCGATGTTATTGGCGAATACCTTGCAGTCGGCAAAGGCGGCGTTAGGAATAGAGCGTCATGGATAAGATTACTGTTCCTAGCCTCATAGCTAAAAAAGGGAAAGAAAAAATCTCCGCACTGACAGCCTACGATTATCCGTTTGCAAAACTTGTTGATGATGCGGGCATTGACATTGTGCTTGTGGGAGATAGCGTGGGAATGGTCGTGGCTGGAGCGGAAAATACCTTGTCGGTCACCATGGATCAGATGATCTATCATACAAAAATGGTCTCTCGTGCGGTGAAAAGGGCGTTGGTTGTTGGCGATATGCCGTTTCTTTCTTATCAGACAAGCCGAAAAGATACGATTGCAAATGCGGGCCGCTTCTTAAAGGAAGCCGGTGCGGCGGCGGTAAAATTGGAAGGCGGGGCGCGGGTTTCTAATCGCATTGCGGCTTTAACAAAATACGATATTCCCGTCATGGCGCATATCGGCTTAACGCCGCAGTCGGTGCACCGTATGGGGGGATACAAGGTTCAGGGACGTAATGACAAAGAGGCTAATGAGCTTTTAGCCGATGCCAAGTCGGTGGAATCGGCTGGGGCTTTCGCTTTGGTTTTAGAAGGAGTGCCGATCTTACTTGCGAAAGAGATTACGCAGGCGATTCAAATTCCCACGATTGGGATTGGCGCGGGGCCTTATTGCGATGGGCAAATACTGGTTTTGCACGATCTTCTGGGTCTCTCTGCAGGGCACGGTGCCCCCGCAGGACACGGTGTCCCCAAATTTGTCCGCCGCTATGCGGAGCTTGCCTCCCTTGCCCAGAATGCGATCACCCGCTACAAGGAAGATGTGTCGTCTGGAAAATTTCCCAACATGGAAGAGGGCTATTCGTAGTGGGGGACGCTCTGGATTGTTGCCATTAGGCACACATTAGGCGTATGCTTGAAGCATGACATATTTTTCGTGGGATACGGTAAAAAACGATTGGCTTATGACGCATCGCGGCGTCTCATTTGAGATGGCGGTTTTTTATATTGAGCATGGTGGCCTTCTCGATATTTTAGAACATCCGAATCAAACAAAATACGCGGATCAGCAAATCTACGTGGTACAAATCGGGGATTACGCCTACATCGTTCCCTTTGTTAAAGCGGAAGGAACTGTTATTTTGTCACGGCTCCTTAGGGAGGTAGAAAATGTCAAAGATCAGTAGTGATGAAAAGGCGATTTTAGAATCGGTGGAACGTGGCGAATGGCATTCGGTGAAGAATGTCAAGGTCGAGATGCGAAGGGCACAGGGTTACGCTCATGCTACCTTTTTGAAGGATCGGCGCGTTAATATTCGTATTTCCTCCAAAGACCTTGAAGGCGTTCAACAAAAGGCTCTTGAAGAAGGAATCCCCTATCAGACACTTCTCTCCAGCGTTATCCACAAATACGTCTCTGGAAGATTGGTTTCCAGTCGAACATAAACATAATGACAAAAATCGATTTATTCACAAGCTCAAGCTGTCTAATACCCGCCCCATGATACCAAGCCCCTCTTTTAATTCTTTATCAGATAGGGTGAAGGGGGGAGCGATTCGCACCACACGATTGGTGTGAAGGGTCCACCCCAGAAGAAGGCCATGTTCACGGG
>CAYJXH010000132.1:0-4012 GCA_964373975.1 uncultured Nitrospirota bacterium
ACAATTTCAGCACCCATTTTAGTCAGCGCGTCTAAATGAAGATTGATTGGCCGCACCCCAATGGCGCATCCACCCGGAAGAGAAACGTGTGCCTCCCCGCATCGAGCAAGCAATGGGCCTAATACCAACACCGTCGCACGCATTGTCTTCACCCATTCGTATTGCGCTTCACAACTTGTTATATCCGCAACCTCGATGGTGCAGACGTCTTGTTGATCTGTAATCACAGCCCCCATGGCGCGAAGCAGTTTTTGCATCGTGAAAAGATCAACGACTTTTGGAACACGTTTCAGATGTTGCGGCTCGGAAGAAAGAAGCGTTGCGGCTAAAATCGGAAGTGCTGCGTTTTTGGCGCCGCTGATTTCTATTGTTCCGGAAAGAGGCTTTCCTCCAGAAATAATTATTTTGTCCATTGGCAGATTAGAATTCGGTCAATTCCAGAAAAATCTTGTACCACCCTTACAGTAAAAGGGCACTCTTTTATAAAATCGCACAGTTGGCCCGACTCTCCTATCCCTATTTCTAAAATCAAAATACCGTTTGGCGTAAGAAACAAAGGGGCGTCTGTTAGAACACGTTTAATATGGGAAAGGCCGTGATCGGGCGAAAAAAGTGCTAACTTCGGCTCAAACAATAAAACATCTAAATCCATGGACGCTTGATCTTCTTCCGCAATGTACGGAGGATTGCAGACGATCAGATCATAGATATTGATTTGCGGGGTTAAGGGAGAGAAGAGGTCTCCCTGTAAGAAAGTAATTTGATCGGCTTGATGACGTTGTTGATTCAATCGCGCAGTCTCTAATGCGATCTCGGAACAATCAATCGCCGTGATTTTTGCCGATGGAAATTGTTTTGCCAACGCGATGGCAAGCGCGCCACTTCCAGTACAGATATCCAAAATGGCGTGGGGCGCAAATGAGAGGCGACCGGCCTCCTCTACAATCAATTCTGTTTCGGGACGGGGAATAAAAACGCCGGAAGAGACCGCAAGTGTGAGGCCACAGAAATCAACTTGTCCTGTAATATATTGAAGGGGTTCGTGTTGTCCCCGTCTGGTAATTCGATTCCAGAAGGCGTCTTGTTCCGCGTTTGAAACAGGACGACAAGGATCAAGATAAAGATCAATTCGGGTAAGCGATAAAAGGGTAAAAAGAAGTTCTTCCGCCTCCTGACGCGGTTTTTCAAATCCGCGTTCCTGAAGACAACGCTCCCCCAGGGTCAGCAGGGAAAGAATCGTTTGCTTACACGATTGCGGGTTGGTTAAGGTTTTCAAATCTCTTCTCCTCGTCCCATGAAATTAAAGCGTCTATGAGGCCGTCTAACCCGTCTCCCCCTTCTAAAATAGCGGGAAGCTGGTACAGGGAGATATTTAACCGGTGATCGGTAATACGATTCTCTTTGAAATTGTAGGTTCGGATCTTTTCACTGCGTTCTCCCGTGCCCACCTGCGACTTCCTATTTTTGGAAATTTCTGCCTCTTGTTTTTTAATCTCTAATTCCATGAGTCGGGAACGCAGAACCCGCATCCCCTTATTCCGATTTTTAAGTTGAGAGCGTTCGTCCTGACAGGAGACGACCAATCCCGATGGAATATGCGTAATACGAACGGCAGAATACGTTGTGTTGACGCTTTGACCGCCTGCGCCAGAGGAGCAGAAGGTGTCAATGCGTAAGTCTTTCTGGTCAATTTGAACATCAACCTCTTCAGCTTCCGGCAAAACGGCAACGGTAACCGTGGAGGTGTGAATTCTTCCAGAGGCCTCCGTTTCAGGGACGCGCTGAACACGATGGACACCACTTTCGTATTGCAACGAACGAAACGCCCCCTTGCCAGAAATACCCAAAACCACTTCTTTCAAACCCCCAATCCCAATTTCACTGGAGGTCATAATCTCAAATCGGAAACGGCGCCGTTCGGCGAATTTCATATACATGCGCATCAGGTCTGCGGCGAAAAGGGCCGCTTCATCTCCGCCTGTGCCTGCGCGAATTTCAAGAAATAGGTTTCGGTCGTCGTACATGCCCTTTGGAATCAGGAGTGTTTTAATGGCGGCTTCAAGCTGTTGTTTTTTTTGTTGGCATTCGGCCCATTCCTGTTGAGCCATTTCTTTTAGCTCTGGGTCTGCCGCCGGGTCTTTTTGCATTTCATCGCATTGCGCGATTTCCGTTAGAAGCGCTCTGTAGATTTCATACTGGGCAACAACCGCTTCATGTTCCGCGCGTTCCTTCCCAATGCGAATACGATCCGCAAAATTTGCCGTAACGGCAGGGTCGGAGAATTGCGCGGTTAAGGCATCGTATCTTTTTTTGATCCCCTCTAGTTTTTCAACGAGGGGATTTGCGTCGCTCATGCTACTTTTTTATCGTATTTCTTTTTAAAGCGTTCTACGCGGCCTTCTGTATCTACAATTTTTTGCGTGCCGGTAAAAAAGGGATGACACGCGGCACAGATATCGAGACGAATGTCCGGCTGTGTTGATTTTCCTGTGAGCACAGCGCCACAGGCACACGAGATTTCTACTGCATGGTATTTTGGATGGATGTCCGTTTTCATCTTTCTCTCATTCCTCTTATGATTGATTAAGTTTCGAGTTATTACCTTCCCCCTTAAAAAAGGGGCACCGTGCCCTGCGAGGGGATTAAGGGATTGTTTTTCCTTATTTGTTCATTGAGTCTAAAAAGTCTTTGTTCTTTTTGGTTCCCCGAATTTTGTCCATTAAAAATTCCATGGACTCGATCGTAGAAAGTGGGCTTAATACCTTGCGAAGAATCCATAATTTATTCAGATCGTCTCGCTCTACAAGCAATTCCTCTTTTCGGGTACCAGACGATGATATATCAATTGCCGGGAAAAGTCTTCGGTCGGCCAATTTTCGGTCGAGGTGAACCTCCATGTTGCCCGTGCCCTTAAACTCTTCGAATATGACATCGTCCATTCGGCTTCCAGTATCAACCAGCGCGGTGGCGATAATCGTAAGGCTCCCGCCATTTTCAATATTACGCGCAGAACCGAAAAACCGTTTAGGACGTTGCAGGGCGTTGGAGTCTAATCCCCCAGAGAGAACCCTTCCGCTAGACGGGGCCACAGAGTTATGGGCACGCGCAAGCCTTGTAATGGAATCGAGCAGAATCACAACATCTTTTTTGTGTTCTACCAGTCTTTTGGCCTTCTCTAAAACCATGTCCGCCACATGAACATGACGCGTTGCCGGCTCATCAAACGTGGAACTAATCACCTCGCCTTTCACTTGGCGTTGCATATCGGTAACCTCTTCCGGGCGTTCATCAATGAGCAGGACGATCAGAACAACATCAGGATGATTTTTCATGATGGCTTTGGCGATAGATTGCAGAATCATTGTCTTTCCGGTTCGGGGAGAAGCGACAATTAAGCCCCGCTGTCCTTTTCCAATGGGGGTAAAAAGATCCATCACGCGCATGGAATAATCTTCTGGGGTATATTCCAGCTTAATTTTATCCATGGGATAGAGCGGTGTAAGATTGTCGAAGAGTATTTTGTCGCGCGCGATTTCAGGTTCTTCATAATTTATCTTTTCAACCTTCAATAGCGCGAAATAGCGTTCCCCTTCTTTGGGCGGGCGGATTGTCCCGCTAATGATATCTCCGGTGCGAAGATTAAAACGCCGTATTTGAGAGGGAGAGATATAGATATCGTCTGATCCGGGCAGGTAATTACAATCGGGAGAACGCAGAAAACCAAATCCTTCCTGAAGGGTTTCTAATACCCCATTACCGTAGATCAGGCCGTTTTTATCGGATTGGGCTTGGAGAATGGAAAAAATAAGCTCATTTTTCCTAAGACTGGTTGCCCCTTCAATATTTAAACCTTTGGCAACTTCGTTTAGCTCGGTGATTGTTTTTTCTTTTAAATCTGTCAAGATCATTTAGATGTCTCCATAAGAATCAATCTGGCTGGTTTGGTTTTAGGTGATAGTCAGTTTTACGCGATGGTCAGTTTTACGCATATAGAATGATTAAAGAGGTTTTA
>CAYJXH010000133.1:0-3984 GCA_964373975.1 uncultured Nitrospirota bacterium
CAATAATCAATTTGCATGGCCTTCCGAACTTTTCGAAGGGTCTCTTGTGCAACCACGCGCGCCCGGCGTGTTCCGTCCATTAAAATCGCATTGATCTGCTGCTCATCCCCGGCAATCTTTGAACGTCTTTCCCGAATCGGGTCTAAAAAGTGATTTAGTGCCTTGACCAATTTCTGCTTCACCTCCACATCGCCAACCTTCCCGACCACATATCGCGCCTTGAGTTCCTCCACTTCTTTGAGGTCTGTATTAAAAAGATCATGATAAATAAAAACAGGATTCCCCTCAACGTGGCCGGGATCGGTGGGATGAATGCGTGTTGGGTCGGTGTACATCTTCATGACTTTTTTTTCAACTGTTTTGGGGTCGTCCGAAAGTGCGATGGCGTTATTCAACGATTTACTCATTTTGGTATGGCCATCGGTTCCGGGAAGACGCGGAAACTCTCCGAGTTTCGCCGTGGGCGTTACCAACACATTTCCATAAAGCCGATTAAACGCTTGCACAATTTCAACCGTCTGCTCAATCATCGGAAGTTGATCTTTTCCCACGGGGACGAGTGCGGCTTCAAATACGGTAATGTCGGCGGCTTGGTGGACAGGGTAAGTTAAAAAACCCGCAGTCAGCTTATCGTTTAGACCCTTTTGTTTAATTTCGTCTTTGACCGTTGGATTGCGTTCCAGCCGGGCAACGGTGACGAGATTCAGATAATAGATTGCAAGCTCCGCGATTTCAGGAATAAGCGATTGAATACAGATGGCACTTTTAGCAGGGTCAATGCCGACAGCGATATAATCGGCAACAATCTCTTGAATGTTTTGCTTTAGGATTTCCGGATGCTCGAAATGATCGGTGAGCGCCTGAACATCGGCAATCAAGATGAAGGTTTCATACTCATCCTGAAGGAGGACGCGATTTTGCAATGACCCAACGTAATGGCCAAGATGTAACGGCCCCGTCGGGCGGTCTCCTGTGAGAATTCTCTTTTTCATGGGGCGCATTATGAGAGGGATTGAGGGAGGTGTCAAGTGGCGTGCCTATGGGGTCTTGTTACTTCCCGTCTTGAAGTGGTATCTTCCACGTTATGGCTTTAATTGTTCAGAAATATGGCGGAACCTCGGTTGGCGATATAGACCGGATTTTTGGCGTGGTGCGTCGTGTTGTTTCGGCGAAAAAAGCAGGGGATCAGGTGGTGGTGGTTGTCTCGGCGATGGCAGGAGAGACCGATCGCCTGATTCACCTTGCGAATCAAGCGTCCTCTTCTCCAAGCGCACGGGAGATGGATATGTTGCTTTCCACAGGAGAACGCGTGACAACGGCGCTTTTAGCCATGGCGTTGGAAGACTGCGGCGTGAAAGCCATATCCTTTACAGGAAGGCAGGTGGGAATTTTGACAGACGATGCCCATACAAATGCGCGGATTGAAAAGATCACTGCGGAACGATTAAAATCCGCGCTTTGCGATGGGGTTGTTCCGGTTGTGGCCGGTTTTCAGGGGATCAATCAGCAGTCGGACGTAACGACATTGGGTCGTGGCGGCTCCGATTTAACCGCCGTGGCATTGGCCGCAGTGCTCAAGGCGGACCGCTGTGATATTTATACCGATGTAGATGGCGTCTATACGGCTGACCCCAACATGGTGGCGTTTGCGCGAAAACTCCCCAAAATCACCTACGAAGAGATGCTGGAGATGGCCTCATTAGGGGCAAAGGTTTTACAGCCAAGATCGGTTTTGTTTGCCATGAAATATCAGGTGCCCGTTTGTGTGCGATCCTCTTTTTCGGACGATCCGGGGACACTGGTTACAAAGGAGGATAAAGAGATGGAACAAGAGGTGGTGTCGGGGGTTGCCTGTGATAAAAATCAGACTAAAATTACATTGGTTGGCGTGCCGGATCAACCCGGAATCGCATCAAAAATCTTTTCGGCGATTGCGTCCGCAAAGGTGGTGATAGACATGATTATTCAGAATATCGGACAGGACGGATTAACCGATCTTTCTTTTACCGTACCGAAATCCGACGCGGAGCGTGCCAAAAAGATTCTTTCAAAATTAAAATTGGAGTTAGGGGTGGAATCGGTCGGCCTGATGGACAATATCGCCAAGGTTTCTATTGTTGGGGTTGGTATGCGGTCTCATTCTGGCACTGCGGCAAAAATGTTTACAACATTAGCCTCCGAAGGGATTAACATTATTATGATCTCGACATCCGAAATAAAAATATCTTGTGTCGTTGACGCAAAATATGCCGAGCTTGCGGTGCGTGCGCTTCATGATGCGTTTGAATTGAGTAAGGCCCCCAAACAAAAAAGCCTATTGCGAAAAAAAGGTTATAAATAATGATAAGACATATTGAAATTTACGATACCACGTTGCGTGACGGGGCGCAGTCGGAAGATATGTCGTTTTCCGTGGAGGACAAGCTCCGCATTTGCCAAAAGCTAGATTTTCTAGGGGTTCACTATATCGAAGGGGGCTGGCCGGGGGCGAATCCGAAAGATATTCTCTTTTTCAAAGAGGCAAAAAAACTGTCGCTTAAAACGGCAAAGATGGTTGCCTTTGGTTCTACGCGAAAGGCCAATCACAAGGCTTCTTTCGATCCGACACTGCAATCATTGCTCCATGCCGGCACTGAAATAGTAACCCTTTTTGGAAAAAGCTGGAATCTGCATGTTAAAGATGTTCTAAGGGTGCCGCTCAAGAAAAACCTAGAGCTGATTTCTGATTCAATCTCTTATTTGCACGCAAAGGGAAAACGGGTTTTTTTCGATGCGGAACATTTCTTTGATGGCTATCTTGCCGATCCTGCTTACGCGTTTCAAGTGCTTCATTCTGCAGAAAAGGCCGGAGCAGAACGTTTGATTTTGTGCGACACAAACGGGGGAACCATGCCATGGCAGATCAAAGAGATCGTAAAGGCTGTTAAGAAAGAGGTGAATGTGCCATTAGGCATTCATACCCACAACGACGCGGAAGTCGCGGTCGCTAATGCCTTAATCGCGATTGAAGCCGGGGCATCGCAAGTTCAAGGAACCATCAACGGCTTTGGAGAACGATGCGGAAATGCCAACCTAACGTCCATTCTGCCAAACTTAAAGTTAAAGATGAAGTATGATTGTGTGTCGGATGAGCAACTGTCTCATCTTGTTGAGGTCTCCCGTTTTGTGAGTGAGATTGCCAATATATCGCCTAATAAATATCAGGCGTATGTTGGCAATGCGGCGTTTGCGCATAAGGGGGGCGTGCATGTAGATGCGGTTAGAAAGAATGCTAAAACTTATGAACATATTGTGCCTGCGAAGGTGGGGAATAAGCAGAGGATTTTGATTTCTGATTATAGCGGACGCGGGAATGTATTGGAAAAGGCGAAAGAATATAAAATTCCGTTGGTGCCGAATCATCCGAGCGTTCCTGATATTCTGCGGAAGCTCAAGGAATTGGAAGCGCAGGGGTATCAGTTTGAGGGGGCCGAGGCCTCTTTGGAATTGATGATGAAAAAAACAATCGGGGCCTACCAGAGATTCTTTCAATTGGTGGGTTTTCGGGTGATTGTGGAGAAACGCCAAGCGTACGAGGCGGCGATCTCGGAGGCAACCATTCTTATAGATGTGAATGGGCAGACTGAACATACTGCGGCGATTGGCAACGGGCCTGTTAATGCGTTGGATAACGCGCTTCGCAAGGCACTCCAGAAATTTTATCCGTCCCTATCTGATGTGAAATTGCTGGACTACAAGGTGCGTGTGTTGGCCGCGAAGGAGGGTAGCGCATCGAAGGTGCGCGTATTAAGCGAGTCGGGGGATGGCCATATCAAGTGGGGCACGGTCGGCGTTTCTGAAAATATCATCGAAGCAAGTTGGCAGGCATTGGTGGATAGCATCGAATATAAATTGCTTCGTGACGAGGCCCGGCCTAAAGCGGTTAAAGCGGCCTCGTTGAAGCGGTAGGAAAACTTCTAAAGACGGGAAGGGCATTGCGCTAAT
>CAYJXH010000134.1:0-3954 GCA_964373975.1 uncultured Nitrospirota bacterium
CTATCCGCCAAGGTAGGACATCTCCACGCGCGGCAGGGACGCTCGCATTGTTTCTGCCCCGCGAATCTCGGAATATCTGTCCTCTCGATTTTGCCATACCCCGGAAATGGCCTCTTTAATCTGCGCATCAATCTGCTCATCAGTCTGCTCATTTCTGGCGCCGCTACGAAGGAGACTCAATAGGTCGTGGCCGTATGTTGCAAAAAGGCAAGTGTACAGATGGCCGTCTGCTGAAATTCGCGCGCGATGACAATCAGCGCAAAAGGGTTGCGTCACCGACGCAATAACGCCGATCTCCCCGCTTCCGTCACGATACCGCCACCGATTCGCGACCTCCCCTTTATAGTTCGGGTCAACAGGCTCAATCGGCATTTGCGCATTGATTGTCTTGATAATCTCTGCGGATGAAACAACATCGTCCATCCGCCAGCCGTTGGAATGTCCCACGTCCATATATTCAATAAAGCGCAGGATATGTCCCGTCCCTTGAAATCTTCTGGCCAACGGCAAAATAGATTGATCGTTTACGCCGCGCTTGATAACGGTGTTAATCTTTATCGGTGC
This sequence comes from uncultured Nitrospirota bacterium, assembly GCA_964373975.1. Classification (GTDB taxonomy): domain Bacteria; phylum Nitrospirota; class Nitrospiria; order SBBL01; family SBBA01; genus JACPZM01. The sequence goes on from CAYJXH010000134.1 coordinate 565, forward strand.
AAGCCCAACCTGTGCGGCCCTATCAATGCCAGCGAGAACCTGCGCAACGGGGAAATCAACATCGTTCATCGCGCTAAAAACAGACTCGTCTAAAGAATCTAAACTCACGGTGATGCGCTGTAAACCAGCGTCTTTGAGTGCTTGCGCCTTTTCAGCAAGGCGTGATCCGTTGGTCGTCAACGTCATATCCAGATTGGGAATTTGCGCCAGCATTGCAATGAGTTTTTCTACCTCACGGCGCAGTAGGGGTTCCCCGCCGGTGATGCGAACCTTTTCCACGCCGAGAGAGACAAAAATTCGCGCCAGTTTGGCGATTTCTTCGAATCTAAGAATCTTCTCACGCGGGAGAAAATCGTAGTCTCGCCCAAAGAGTTCTTTCGGCATGCAGTAAGTACAACGGAAGTTACAGCGGTCTGTAATAGAAATCCTAAGGTCTCGCAGAGGCCGACGCCGTTTGTCTGTGACTTTGTTGAGAATGGGTTCCATGGCGGGAAGCCCCCTATGGCAAAGTTTCCATTGCCGGTTTTTCAACGATCTGTGCAATGCGATAAGCGCAACACCGATCTCCCGCAAGAATGTATTCGGTTCGTTCTACTTGGGTATCGTAACCGAGTACGGTGCGGAAAAGAGACAACTCCCCTCCGCATAGGTTTTGACATAGGTGCGCCGCCTTAGAGATAGAACAATGATTCTCGACCAGTCTAAATGTTCCATCCGGACGGCGTTGCGCTTCGGCCATATAACCCTCCTCGCACCGAATACGCGCCAGTGCCGACACACGGTCTTCCAGTGAAGCCGCAGACGGCGGCATTCTCGCGCTGTAACTTATAATCTGTTGGCGCGTTCTCTCTTCCGCCAAACGGTTTAAGCCCTCCTCACCAAAGGTATTCTGAATCGCTTGAATCATTCCAATAGCCAATTCTGCGTGGCGATCAGCAAAGCGATCATACGCGCTAGGGGTTAGCCGCCACAGACGCGCGGGACGGCCCACTTTATGGGAATCGTCGGTGAATTCTACAAACCCTTCTTCCTGTAAGAGTGAAAGATGTTGGCGCACAGCCATGGTGGTAATCCCCAAACGCTTGGCAATGCGTCCTGCTGTTTGAATGCCTTCGGTCTTTAAGACAAACAAAACCCGTTCCCTGCCACTGCCGGGGGTGTCAGTGTGAATCGGGGCCGCATAGACAGAACGATCTGATTTAGTCATATTATCAAGGTATCGGAAGGCCGCTCAAAAGTCAATTTTTGTGGCTTTTTCAGGTTACAGGAAGATTTTAGTTGCCGTTATGGTACTATAAAACGGCAACCGAATAGGAAAAAAATGATCCCCTTAAAAGATGACCAGCCAACACATTCGTTTCCGCTTGTTACAATTGGTTTGATCGTTCTGAATATCGCGGTATTTTTTTATCAAGTTTCGTTAGGCCCTGCCACGGAGGCGTTTGTTTTTACTTATGGCGCCATTCCTTTTAATCTGATGAACACCATAGAATCCCGCGTGCCAGTGCCAACAGTCGCGCTGTCGGTTTTTACTTCGATGTTCTTGCATGGGGGCTTGTTGCATCTCTCCGGAAATATGCTCTACCTTTGGATTTTTGGAAATAACATTGAAGATGTCATGGGCCACAGCCGCTTTATTATTTTTTATTTACTGTGCGGCATTGTTGCAGTCTTTAGTCACGCATGGTTTGAAACGCAATCGCAGATTCCGATGATTGGCGCCTCCGGCGCGGTCTCCGGCATACTCGGAGCGTATCTCCTGCTCTTTCCACGCGCACGCATCTTGACACTTGTGCCCCTCGGAATTATGATGCCCATCATCCATATTCCAGCCCTGATTGTTTTAGGATTTTGGTTTTTGGCGCAAATTGGAAACAGCCTACTAACACCTTCTGGCGCAGGCGGTGTGGCATGGCTTGCCCATGTCGGCGGTTTCGTGGCAGGAATGAGTCTGATTTTCTTTTTCAAAAAAAGAAGGAGCCCCGCGAGGCGTTGGCATTCTCAATGAAGTCTTGGTTACCTTATGAATTTTTTATTGGCCTACGTTATTTAAAGGCTAAACGGCGGCAAAAAGGGATCTCCTTAACCACGCTCATATCCATCTCTGGCGTAACCGTAGGGGTTGCGGCGCTGATTGCAACCTTGGCTGTCATGACCGGATTCAAAGAGGAACTGCAAGATAAAATCTTGGGCGCGAACTCCCATATTGTTATAGATAACCGCACGCGTGCGAGCATGGAAGATGTGGCGCCGATTATTAAAAAAGTTATAGAGAATCCGCGTGTTATTGCGGCAACCCCTTTTATTTTTAAGCAGGTACTGCTTTCATCCGATAACGGGGTGGTCGGCGTTATCTTGCGCGGAATTGATCCTGCTTTAGCGGCGCGTGTAACCAAAATCGGGGAAAATATCGTTCAAGGAAAATTAGAATATCTTGAACACCCAGAACGCTTGCAGAAACAAGACGCTTTTCCCCCGCATCAGTCCCCGCCCTTACACGTCCTGCCACCTCCCCCTGATAAGGGAACCGCTGGCGGGATTATTATTGGGGTGGAGTTGGCCTCGCGGCTTGAGTCTTTTTTGGGCGATACGATCAATGTCATCTCGCCGGTGGGAATGGAAAATGGCGGGGGGGGTATTGGCGCAATGGGGATGACACCCAAGATTCGCAAGTTCAAGGTTGTTGGCATTTTTGATTCCGGCATGTATGAGTACGATTCTGCGCTGGCCTATATTACGATTCCAGAGGCGCAGAAGTTTTTCAACATGGAGAATCAGGTTAGCGGGATCGAAGTAAAGGTAACTGATATTTCATCTGCGGCGGAGATTGCGCAAGAAATTGAACAAAAACTAGGGTTTCCTTATAACGCACGAGACTGGCTTAAAATGAATCGGTCTCTTTTCTCTGCCCTGAAGTTAGAGAAGATTGTGATGTTTATTATTCTGACACTCATTATTCTCGTGGCCTCGTTTAACATTGTCTCCACCCTGACCATGACGGTATTAGAGAAGGGCCGTGAGATCGCGATATTAAAAGCAATGGGGGCAACGCGAAAATCAATCATGCGTATTTTTATGCTGGAAGGGGTACTGATTGGCAGTATTGGCGTTATTTTAGGGCTTCCCTTGGGGCTTTTGATCTGCTCATTGCTTGTGCAATTCTATAAACTGCCAACCGATGTTTACTACATCAGTCACTTTCCCGTAAAAATACTGACATCCGATATTATATTAGTCTCGGTCTCGGCGCTTTTGATTGGATTTCTGGCGACACTGTATCCATCATGGCAAGCCGCTAAATTGGACCCAGCAGAAGCATTGCGATACGAGTAGTTAGGAGCCACGTGAAAATAACTTGCGCAGTTCGGTGGCCGATTCATCCCGATTGGC
>CAYJXH010000135.1:0-3942 GCA_964373975.1 uncultured Nitrospirota bacterium
AATCGGGATGAATCGGCCACCGAACTGCGCAAGTTATTTTCACGTGGCTCCTTAGGGTGGGGATGGTAACACAACCATGATTCTTGATGTCGCAAAATTAGGAAATCCAATTCTTCGTAAGCGGTCTGCGCGTGTTACATTGGAAGAAGCGCTTACTCCAGAGTTCCAGAAGTTTTTAGAGGATATGGTTGATACCATGCGAGAGCTAGATGGCGTGGGATTGGCCGCGCCACAGGTTTTTGAATCCAAGCGTGTCATTGTCATTGAGTCTTCCGCGAATCCGCGCTATTCCGACGCCCCAGAGCTATCACTTATTGTCATGTTAAATCCAACCATTACCTCTGCCTCCGAAGAGACGATTGAAGGATGGGAAGGCTGTTTATCCTTAGAGAATCTGCGCGGAAAGGTGTCGCGATCTTCTCAAATAGAGGTGAAGGGATTTAACCGTTTTATGGAGCCCCTCTCTATGACTGCAGAGGGGTTTCTTGCGGTGGTCTTTCAGCATGAGATTGACCATTTAAACGGCATGCTCTTTATTGATCGGATGAAAGATTTTAAAACGCTAAGTCATCTTGAGGAATACGATCGGTATTGGGCAAAGCGTCCTGTTGGGGCCTCCTCGCTCTAGGCCACTAGACGCGCAAATGCAAACGCAAATAACCGTTCAAAGATTTAACCCAGACCGCGCGCCCCAGCATTTTGTTTCAAATTATTCCATTGAATATGACCGAGGCACAACCCTGCTTTCGGCCCTGCTCCATATTAAAAACCAGATAGACGGCACACTCACCTTTCGCGCCTCTTGTCGGGCCGCGATCTGTGGCTCCTGCTTGATGCAGGTTAATGGGGTGCAGAAATTGGCTTGTAGGCTTTCCCTGCACGACGAGTTAGCATCGCGCGGCCAAATCCATGTCGGGCCAATGGCCAATATGCTTGTCATTAAAGATATGGTCGTGGCATTGGATCCCTTCTGGAAAAAGATCAAGGCCATCACGCCCTACATTGTCTCCACAGAACAGGAAGCCGTTCTCCCCGCACAGCACGGTGTTTTGCAAAATATCCATGAGATGTTACATAACGCGGATGGCTGTATTATGTGTTCGGCTTGTCTTTCTGCCTGCGCAACATTTGAAGTCTCACCCAATTTTTTAGGGCCTGCCGCTTTGGCCAAGGCATACCGATTTTTAGTGGATCCGCGCGATGGGGCACATCACAGCCGATTAGCGTTTTTACAGGAGGATCATGGCATTTGGGATTGTGTTCGATGCAATCTTTGCGTATCGGTCTGCCCAAAAGATGTTGCTCCCATGGAACAGATCGTGCGGCTTAGGCGTTTATCTATTGCGCAAGGTTTTAGCGAATCGGTTGAGGCCGCACATATCATTGAATTTACAAAAGTAGTGGGTGAAGAAGGGCGACTCAACGAAACGCGTTTGCCGCTTCTCATGCTCTGGGGACATTGGAGAAAGTTGTTTCGCATGATTCCGCTCGGAATAAAAATGTTTTTACATGGCAAAGCCCCCTTTCCATTTAAATGGCCAAAAGGGTATAAACAGGTGCAGGAATTATTTAGAAGGCAACGTGAGAAAGGGTAACAACGAAACATGAAATACGCTTATTATCCGGGTTGTGCCGCGAAAGGGGCAACCCCGGAATTACATCAGGCAACACTAAAGGTTACCGAACGATTAGGCATAGAGATCGTGGAGATTGATAATTTTAACTGTTGTGGCGCGGGCGTTATTACGGAAGCCGATCCAGATTTGGCGTATCTCCTCAATGCGAAAACCCTCGCCACGGCAGAAGCAATGGGGCTTGATATTATGACGGTTTGTGGAACGTGCCAAGGAACATTGGGCGGCATGAACAAGGCTTTGCAAAAAGACGATGTGCTTCGCAATCGGATCAACATTTCTTTGAAAGAGGCCACGGGATTAGAATACAATGGAACGGTTTCGGTAAAGCATATCCAATGGATTTTGGTGAAAGATTACGGATTGGAGGCGTTAGAACGGGCGGTGATTCGGCCATTAGATCAACTAGCCATTGCCCCTTTTTATGGCTGTTATATCTTGCGGCCTGCCTCTGCAACGGGATTTGATAACTGGGAAAATCCCCAGTCGTTAGAGAAATTGATTACAGCACTAGGGGCCAAGCCTGTTGCTTATGATGGACGCACGAAGTGTTGCGGTTTTCCTGTTTTTTTGGAAAAGGAAGAGATTGCATTAGAAATGGTCGGGTCTCGCGTTTCAGAGGCAAGCGCTACGGGCGCCAATGCAATGGTCACTCCCTGCCCGCTCTGCCACATGAGTCTTGATCTTTATCAAGAGCGCGCTGGCGAAAAAAAAGGGTCGGAACAACAACCGATGCCCATTCTGCATCTTCCGCAACTCTTGGGGCTGGCTTTGGGATTTACTTCAAAAGAGTTGGGGATGAAACGGCATTTTGTCTCTACAGTTTCCATAGACAATAAATTAGCGGTAGAATAGGCATCTATGAAAGTCCAAACAAACTTATTAAGAGAGCTTGAGCGGGAATTCCTCCCGAAAGACGAGAAAAAGCCCTCATGGAAATGGGGTTTCCTTATTCTTATTTTAGGCATTGTCATGGGTGCGGGGCTATTGAGTCTGTATTTTTATCTGAAAGACTTTCCTGCGGCTTCCCGGCTTTTGGGTCTTGGCATTAAGGTTGAAACCATTATGGTCCGGGGAGAGGCATTAACCGAGATCATTGGGGCAAACGGGAAGACAGAGCCTGCGACGACGATAGAAATAAAGGCCTCGGTTGGTGGAAAGGTTTTACTTGTTCCTGTTGAGGTTGGCACCGTTGTTTCCAAAGATCGCGTATTGGCACAGATAGACCCCGCTTCCTATAAAGCCGTGCTGAAGGAGGCGCAAGAAAAGTTCGTCAAGGCAAAAAAAAACTTTGAAAGAAGTGAGCTTTTTGAAAAGCGGATGAACGAGCTTTTTGCCCGCAAATTGATTTCGAGTGCGGAGCTTGAAAAGGCAACACGCGAACAGAATACGGCGCGTGCTTATTTCTCGGAAACGGCAGAGCGATTTTTAATCGCGCAAGATAATCTGGATAAAACGGTTATTACCTCGAAAGTGCCGGGGATCATCATGGAACGCAAGACAGGGCCGGGGGAAACCGTCAACCCAAAAGACACCCTCTTTCTTCTAGGCATTACAGATTTGGTGCGCGTGGCTGTGTCTCTTCCAAAGGAAAAGGGCGACCCGATCACGGTAGGGCAAGAGGCCGATATTGTTTTAGACTCCTCTCCTAATACGATTTTCACGGGGGATGTTGAGAAGATAGACCCTATAGCGGAATCTATTGTGGATGGCCCAATGCCGGGGGGGTTGGCGACGCAACAGGTAAAGGTTTTTATACGGATAAAGTCAGAATTAAAAATTAAGACAGGGCTCCCTGCTTATGTTTGGATTAAAAATCATCGAAAAGGATTGATGATTCCAAGGTTTAGCGTCATCACGACCACGTCGTCTACGGGGCAAGCATCTGTGTTTGTTGTAGAAGATTTTAGGGCGCGTCTGCGACCCATTCGAATAGGGGCAACACGGAAAAATAAGGTGGAAGTTTTAGAAGGGCTTACGGAAGGAGAAGAAGTTGTTTCTGTAGGTCTGTCAGAGCTTCAGGATAATGACCGGGTCATTCTAAAAGGATTGTCGAAATAACGTCTCGCCCCAAGGGAGAGTCTTTAGGGATAGTTCTTTATGACAGGCCTAATGTTTACCCGAACGGCCTAATGTTTACCCAAACGGATTGCGCAAAACAATCGTATCTTCCCGACGATACCCCGTTGAAATAAGATCAATCCGACAGCCCACCGCGGAGGATATTGCATCTAAATAGTCTTTTGCATTTTTGGGAAGTTCTTTGTAGGCGCGGACTCCCTCTGTTTTTTCCATCCAGCCCGGGAAA